>DASYTB010000469.1:0-4367 GCA_036002705.1 Verrucomicrobiia bacterium | reverse complement strand
GCTTCGGCGGTGCTGGCTCCGTTGCCCAACGATCCCGCGAGTCTGGATGAACCGCTGCCTCTTCTCACCACGATTGAACAGGTTCATTCGTTGAGCCGCGAGGAAGCAGATCGAGGTTATCCGGTCAAAATCAGAGGAGTGGTCACTTGCGCGTGGAAGGCCGCGGGTAACGGACTTCTTCAGGATGGCACGCGCGGGATTTTCATAAAAGATATGGCACCCAGCCCCACTGATTTTCCCGAAATTGGAGATTACATGGAAGTCGAGGGCACCACCCACGCCGGCGATTTTGCGCCGATCATCGCAGCCGATCGCGTGTCTCGTCTTGGAATCGGAATGCCGCCTGACCCCGCCCGCCCAACCTGGACCCAGCTCATGAACGGGAGCATGGACGCTCAGTACGTCGAGCTCCGCGGTGTCATCACCGCCGTCGAGGGAAACGCGGTCACATTATTGATGCGAGGCGGCTCTATCCGGATTACCGATTTCGGCCCGCGTTTCCGCCTCAAGGACTACGAACACGCATTGGTCCGGATTAGGGGAAGCCTCTTCGCAAGATGGGATCCGAACACCCACCGCGTCATTAGCGGCGAGGTCGTCATTGACCCGCCTGTGATCGACCTCGAGCAGAGGGCGCCCGCGGATTTGTTCGATTCGCCCGCGAAACATGCCGGCGAAATCCTCCAGTTCGATCCGCGCGCGGATGAGTTTCAGCGAGTGAAGGTAGCGGGGCAAGTGATTCACGTGCGCGGGGCTGAGGTTTTTCTGATGGACGGGACGAATGGACTGAGATTCTTCCCCAAAGGACGGGTGAATCTGCGGGCTGGCGACCGGGTGGAAGTTGTGGGATACCCTCGCGCGTCCGGCGCGGCGCCGATTCTCCACGATGCTGAAGCCCGTGTTGTCGGGTGGGCACCTCTGCCCGAGGCTGTTCCGCTCGCCGACGACTCGATCGTCGAGGCATCGCACGATGCCACTCTCGTCAAGCTGCGAGGACGCCTGGTTTCCGTTCGCGCCCGGCGCACGGATGACGTCTTCGAGTTACAAGCCGGGCCACGCAACGTTCTGGCGTTGCTTAAGAGAAGCAAAGGAACCGTTCCCGCTTTCCCTCCGGGCAGCGTTATCGAAGCGGTCGGGACGTACGCGGGCAAGGGTGGCGAACGGGGCGAACCTGGGGAAAAGCTGGAATCGTTCGAACTGCTAGTCAATGACGCCGACGATCTTCGGCTCCTGCAGCGTCCTCCCTGGTGGACCTTGCGCCATACCATCAGTGTGGTGACCGCGTTGCTCGTGATCCTTGGCGGTTCGTTGGCCTGGATTCGAGCGCTCCGACGCCGGGTTGACCGCCAGACGGCCCGTCTTCAGTCCGAGGTTGAGGAACGGAAGGAAGCCGAGCGAAACGCCCAGGATGCACGAAGAGAAGCGGAAACAGCCCGTGAAGCGGCCGAAGCGGGCAACCGGGCCAAAACGCAGTTTCTGGCTTCGATGAGCCACGAGATCAGAACGCCGATGAACGGAATCATCGGAATGAGCCAGTTGCTCCTCGACTCCGGTTTGAATGAAGACCAAAAGGATCTCGCCCGGACCGTTTGCAGCAGCGGCGAAGCCTTGCTCGCGATCATGAATGATATCCTCGATTTTTCGAAGATCGAAGCGGGTAAAATTTCGACCGAAAACGTACCTTTCAACATCGAGGAAATCCTTGAGAGCACCGTGGACCTACTCGCCGAGCGGGCCCAGCGGAAGGGGTTGGAACTCGCCTGCCGAATTCCCGCGGATATTCCGCGAGTTGTCCTGGGAGATTCGGGACGGTTCCGGCAGATCCTGCTGAATCTGCTGAGCAACGCCATCAAGTTTACCCATCAAGGTGAAGTTCTCGTTGAAGTTGCGGAAGTTGCCGGGCGTCCTGCGAGCCAACTGCCACGAGAGCAGGGGCGGCTCGAATTCTCGGTTCGGGATACCGGAATCGGAATCGCCAGCGAAGTTCAGCGCCGTCTTTTCACCCCGTTTGAACAGGGGGATAAATCCACCACTCGAAAGTATGGGGGGACCGGGCTTGGCCTGGCGATTTGCAAACGGCTGGCTGAAGCGATGAACGGCGAAATGGGTTTCGATAGCGAGCCGGGCAAGGGTTCACGATTCTGGTTCACCATCCCGCTGGAGAGCCAAACTACGGCGCGCTCGCCACTCGATCTTTCTCCTCTCCGGGGCTCGCGCGTTCTAGTCATTGACGATAACGCAACCCACCGGGCTTTGCTGACGGAGTTGCTCTCTTCATGGGGCATGATCTGCGAGGCCGGCCCTTGGACGGACCAGCCCGAGCAGGAAGTCATCGGGCGCCTGCGCACCGCCAGGAACGAAAGCAGACCTTGTGAGATGATCTTGCTCGATATGGAAATGCCTGGCCAAAACGGCCTCGCGATGGCGCGAAAGATTCATGAGGCCAATGTATCGGACGCGATGATGGTTCTGATGACTTGCGTTCACCAACGAATCCGAGCGGAAGATCTCGCCCGGGCTGGAATCGCGCGAAGTATTTCCAAACCGATCAGGCAAAAAAATCTCGCGGAAATTCTCCTGCATCTGGCGAGCATCCGTTCCGAGAAATCACCTCTGCCTCAAAGCGTCAGTGCGGCGCCCGTTCCAGAGCCTCGCCCAGGGACGAGCCCCCGCGTTCTCCTGGCGGAAGACAACGCCGTCAACCAGCTTGTCGCTCTGAAACAACTCAAAAAACTCGGTTACCAGACCGACGTGGCCGCCACTGGCCTCGAAGCGGTCGCTTTGTTTAAAGAGCGGAATCATCCGATCATTCTCATGGATTGTCACATGCCGGAGATGGACGGCTACGAGGCAACGCAAAAGATCCGGGAACTTTCGCAAAGGAGCGCGGTGCGCATTATCGCCATGACCGCGAATGCCATGCAAGGTGATCGCGACCGCTGTCTTGAAGCGGGGATGGATGATTACATCACGAAACCAGTCGCCATCGAAGCTCTTCAGGCCGCTTTAGCGAACTCGCCACGGAAGGCCGCAGGCGCGGCTGCTCTCTCGTAACCATCCCTGAATCCAAACTTTGGCCGTTCAGGCGTTCCTGAGATGGGAATCAGATGGCTTGTATTATTTTATTAATGCGGCTTCTATTCCCGTTGTCCACGGGCTTGTCACCGTTGGAAAGATCTAAAGGAATGCTTATGAATAACATTGACTCCGATTTTCCGCGGCCCTCCCATGACATCACTTCGTTTACGAGCCGGTCCGTTGTCCGGCTCAGCTCCGTGGATCTTTTCGTCGGCGCGGCTGGCCTTTTTGCTTGGATTTTGCTCTTTACGGGCGGCGCGCTGATCGGCTCTGAGCCTTATCGAAAGGCGCTGAGCGATTCGCAGGTATTGCCTGTAGCCACGATCTTGCGTTACAGCTTCATCGTGCTGACGACCTACACCGTCACCAACGTGGCGATGCTCTGTTGCATTTCGTCCATGCTCGGTGGAATTTATCGTGGTTCGACGCGTGCGGATGAAGCCATGTCCGTTCCCGGTGTGATCGGGATCAGGCTCTTGCCTTATTTGATTCAGGGCTTCGTTATTTTCCTTCTCTTGATTTCGGGCCTTTTCCTCCTTGGAGAGGACCCTTTCGCCAATCTCTCAGCAAACAAATATATCCGGATGGCGGGAACGGCGTCTCTTTTCAGTTTTCTCGCGGGTTATAAGCCGCGCATTTTCTACCGCTGGCTGCACCGCTTCGATGAAGCGACCACTCGCAAAAAGGCCGCTAAATAAATAATAGTTAGAGCGTGGTTCAGAATTGTTCTTAATCATCATTCTTGCGGGCCAGCTCCAAGGCGAGTTCGAGCTCCCGATCTACTCCGGCCACCAAATCCGCGATCGTTCGTTGCACGGGGAAGTCCGGAATGATCCGCGCGGGGGTCATGCTCGGGACCTCCCTCGACAGACATGTAGCCGCTCATAAAAGGGATATACAACCCCAGGTTGGTGTTGGGGGGCTGAATCTCACG
Organism: Verrucomicrobiia bacterium; assembly: GCA_036002705.1. Lineage (GTDB taxonomy): Bacteria > Verrucomicrobiota > Verrucomicrobiia > Limisphaerales > SXQI01 > DASVNK01. The sequence continues at coordinate 355 of DASYTB010000469.1, read as the reverse complement.
ACTGTCCCGGAGTTATTCCCGGAATAGGCCCCGGCGGATTCCTGGCCGATGAATGTGGCGCGATGGTGAACGTGGGCCACGGTCAGGAATTCCGAAGTTGTCGAGAAGCAGCCGCTGTCGATCAACATAAAAACGGGCTCGGTGAAGAACGGCTTGCTGGGCTGCTGAAGATCCAATTGGGGATCCTGGATTTGATGGTTCTTGCCGTCGGCGCGGAGCTCGGCCAGTCCCTTCGGAACAATCAAAGCACTGTGGTCGCTCGCGTATTTGTCGAAAGTGTACCTTGCCTCGCAATTCTTGTTGATGATGAGGTCTTCGTAATACTTGAAGGGCGTTTCCGTGAGTTAGGAAAACA
>DASYTB010000468.1:0-12135 GCA_036002705.1 Verrucomicrobiia bacterium | reverse complement strand
CGCCGGACGGGGCGAGATCGAAGGCGAAGTCGTCGTCCAAGCCTTCACGCCCTTTCATCCGGCAATTCAATACGCGCGGCGGCATGATTTTCTGGGATTTTACGAGCAGGAGATCGAATTCCGGGAGCAACTCAATTACCCGCCGCTCTCGCGGATTGCCATGCTGACATTTCGCGGACGGAACGAACAAAAAGTGAGCCTTTGCGCCGAATACGTGAAAACTGAAATCGAGAAGGGCCTTTCGAACGTCGGTGAGTTCATTATCGCCGGCCCCGCGCCCGCGCCACTCCTCAAAGCCGAAAGTTATTTCCGTTACCAAATCATGCTCCGTGGCAAACAAATGCCGAAGTTGAGCCGCCACCTGGCCAGCCTGCGCGAGACAATGAAGATGCCGGAGGATATCCGTCTCACCGTCGATATTGATCCGGTGAACTTAATCTGAAGCGGCCCTGCGAGTCGCAAACGCGACATTCGAAATCCGCATCGTTCGATGAATGTGCGACACAGGAAAACGGGCTCGCTTTTCCGTTTTGATCCGTTCTTTGCAGTTTGGCACCGAATAAACCGATCAGGAGATCGGAGATCACTCGAACGAAGCAGGCTTTGATGCCGCCGGATTCTTCGTTGAGGTTTCGCCGCTCGAATTTTTCGAGACATTGGTCAATTGCAAGAGCAACTCATGAGCGGCGCGGAAACGAGGCGCTTCTTCGAGGGCGAGAAGGACGTGGCGCTTTGCGATGGCGGCATTTTCTTTCTGGAGCAGGCGGGCGAGGCGGTAATGAATGTCGGGACGGTCCGGCGGATCGAGCTGCAGTTCAGTCTGATAGGAACCGACCGCTTCTTTTTCATGGCCGAGACGTTCCGCAGCTTCGGCGCGGGCGCGATAAGGAATTGGAGAGAGCGGGTTGACTTCCAGCAGTTCGGTCGCGTGCTTTAGGGCCGCCTTATCGTCGCGGGCCGCCATATCAAGTTCAATTAACCGGAAGAGAGGGTCGCCCGCATCGCCATCTAGTCTGGACCATTGATTTAGAACCTGGCGTTCCTTCTCGCTCTCTTTCCGTTCGCGATAAATTTGCGCAAGACTCGCGTAAGCGTTGTCGCCGCCGCTTTGGCGCGGATAGATCGAAATTGATTTCTCCAGCAGTGGAATCGCCTCATCCGACTGGTGTTTTTCGAGCAAGTCGCCGGCACGTTCGCTGACTACCCAATAATTGTCCGGATGCAAAGCCGCCCAGGTCGAATCGATATTTCCGTCATCATCGCGTTTCGGCTTGTCCCAAACTAAATTGGGCCCCATGGCTTCCGCGGCTCCTTTGGCGAACGCCTCAAAATCCTTCTCCAACTTTGACATTTCGACCGTGTGCGCGGCGAGCGCATCGTTGATCGGCTTGCCCTCGCCCAAATCGCGCAGAATCGCTTTGATGGCATCGGGTCCAAAGCGTTCGATAATGAACTCGACCACGAGCGAGGACTGGTAATAGGCGAATTGCAGGTAAATCGCGCTGGGGGGCGCCATGAAAGCCGAACTCATATCGGAGATCGGTTTCATTTTTCCCGTCATGATGAACTCGCGATATTTCGGGTCCAACTGTTCGCCGCAGCGCGGGTCGGCGCGCCGTTCTTCGTAAACCGAAATGCCTTCACTCAACCAGCGGGGCATTTTGTTTTGGGTCAGGTGCAGCGTGACCACGTGACAGAACTCGTGCCAAAGCACGGAATGCCAATTCATATTATGCACGGTGGGACTGTTGGCGGTAATGACATTTCCGAAACAAACTCCCAGGTAACCCTCGCCACCGGGCATGCCGAAGGTTCGGACCGCGAAATCCTTTTGCTGCGGGAAAATCTCTACCGTGGTTTGATTGGTCAGGTCCAATCCGTATTTTGTGGTCAATGTGGTGCGGGCTTTCTCGAGCAACTCGAGGGCCTGTTGCCCATAAATCAGGGCTTCATGGTTTTCCATGCGCAACGTGAAATGCTCATTGGTAAGGACCTGAAATTTGCTGATGCTGTCGTGCAGCGTCACTAAGTTGTAGGCGGAGATGTCGTAGGCATCCGCTTTGGCAACCTGCTCGGCCAGTTGCCAGCCCTCATCCTCTTCGCCAAGCCGGAGGAGATCCTGCGCCAATTGGACTTTCGCCGGGAGATATTTGGGATCGAATTGAACAGCGCGCCGCTGATAAGGCACGCCCTCGGCGAAACGATATTTTTGCGAAAGCTTGCGTCCGATGATGTGATCCACTTCCGGATTGGTTTTCCAAAACTTCAGTCCTTCACTGCGCGCGTTCTCCTCAGCCGCGTCGTCAATCCGCAGATGCGCCAGAACGGCGCGATAAGCCCACATCTCCGGACGATGCGGATTCACTTCTTCGATCTTCTTTAACTCTTTTTCAGCGTCGTCATACTCTTCGGCATCGACGAGATGTTCGACCAGGAGCAGGCGTGCCCCGATATGTTTCTTATTTGCCGCGAAAACGCTTTCAATGGCCTTGATCATTTCTTTGCCTTCGCTCGGGGCGAGCGCCTCGGCCATTCCGTAAAGAAGCTCGGGGTCTTTTGGGAATTTCTTCAGCCCTTCCTGGAACGCTTTTCCGGCGAGCGCATAATCGTGCTTGCCCAGAGCCAAATTGCCGATGGCGAGATAAACGTCGCGCAGATTAGGCGCGGTCTTTTTCACCGGTGAGAAAAAGTTATCGAGCACCAATTTCGGGTCCGCCCCGAGCAGGACGGCGGCTTCGCCGAGCGCGACGATATCCGCGGGATCGCGATAACCGTATCGCCTCGATCCGCCCAGACCATTGATTTCATCCAGAATATTGGCCGCTTCCTCGAGATCACCATTGCTGCGATAAATCTTGTAGGCGAGCAACCGAATGCGAACGCTGTAGTAGTTGAAGCGCTGGGCGGCGATGATCGCTTCCTTCGCTTCCGGGTACTTGCCGGTCATCCAAAGCGCCTTCGCGTAAAGCAGCGGCCAATCCTCGCTTCGTTCGCGCTCCTTCACCGCCGCGCCGGCCTGCTGAATCACCGCGTCATAATCGCCCGCGAGAAATTGCTCCTTGCATTTGTCGAGGTCGAATTCCGCGAAGGAAACGCGGGGGAGCAGTGAGAATAACAGAAACACTCCGAGCAACGCACGTCGGGCCATGCCCTTCATTTACAGGACAATGAAAGCCGGCGCAACTTGGAGGTTGCAACGCACGAGGCTTAGATAATCGCGCCTGCAAATTCCGGACCGCTCAACTCCTCTGGACCGTCCCAAAAGCTCAAGGTCTTAAATATCCGTCTAACCAGTCCAGGACGGTTTGGTAAAAGAGGCGGCTGTTCTTGAGCTTGAGGACCCAATGGCCTTCGTCGGGAAAATAGAGAAGTTTTGAATCGATGCCCTGCCGCTTCAAGGTCGTGAAAAGTTGCACGCCCTGATCAATTGGGACGCGGTAATCGATCTCGCCGTGGCTCACCAGCGTCGGTGTTTTGAAATTGACTGCGTAACGATGGGGCGAGAATTTTTCGTAGAGTTCCCGGTTTTTCCAGGGCGCGCTCTTGAATTCCCATTCCGGGAACCAAAGTTCTTCCGTGGCGCCGTATTCGCTCTCCAGGTTGTAAACGCCGGCGTGGCTGACCAGAACCTTAAAGCGGTCGGTGTGACCCAGAATCCAATCGATCATGTATCCGCCGTACGATGCGCCCGCGGCGCCCATCCGGTCCGCGTCGATGTACTTTTGGGCCGCGGCCCAATCGGCGGCTTTCATGATGTCTTCGTAAGCAGCGCCGCCCCAATCTCCCGAAATTTCCTCGGTGAGAGCGCGGCCAAAACCGGTCGAGCCGTGTGGGTTCGGAGCGAGCACCACGTAGCCGTGCGCCGCGTAAGTCATCAGGTTCCAGCGAAACGAAAAGCCATTTTCCCACGCGCCCTGCGGCCCACCATGGATCAAAAGCAGACAGGGATATTTTCGGTTCCCGTCGAAGCCCGGCGGCTTCAGGAGCCATGCCTGGATTGTCGCGCCGCGCGCGCCGGGATAGCGAATATTTTCAAGGGAGGGAAGGGCGCGCGATTCGAGGAGCGCGTTGTTCTCGGAGGTCACCGGCTTCCATCCGGTGGGAGACGAAAGGGAGATGCGCGAAATCTGGGCGGGATGCAAAATGGAATCGACCGATCCGATGGCGAAACCGCCGTCGCGCGGCACCGACAGATCACCGAAATGGCTGCCGGAATAGAGGAGCTTCGCCTTCGCCGTGGCGGACAGCTCAATCGAATACAGAGCCGATCCGCCTTCCTGCTCCGCGGTGAAGAAAATCGTTTTGCTGTCCGCCGCCCAAAGAATCTCATCGACCGAGCCGTCGAGATCGCTGGCGATGTAGCTGACTTTCCCGCCCGATAACTCGTAGAGGGCGAGCCTGGATTTATCGGCTTCGTACCCTTCGCGCTCCTGGGAACTGAACGCGATGAACTTGCCGTCCGGCGAAAAGGAGGGCGTGCCGTCCCAGCCTTTGTTCGATTCAGTGATGTTCCTGATCTGCCCACCTTCGCTCGAAACAAGGCAGATATCGGTATCGGTGCTCCAGGCTTCCACATTACGCGCCGGGCTTCGCGTGAACGCCACGCTCTTCCCGTCGGGCGAAACATCGAACCAGCGGGATGAGTTCATCGAGAGCAACGGCGGCGCGTCGAAGTCGCCGGGCGTGAGATCGTGCGCCGTGTTCGTTTTGGCTGATTCCCGCGTGGCGTCCGGAACGGCCACGACAAAAAGGTGCGTGCGTTTCCCGTGACGCCATTCCGTCCAGTGGCGAAAGAGCAGGCTGTCGATGACCTGCGCTTTGACGCCGGAAGATTCGTGTTCCTCGGCGCGCTTCTTCTGCGCGGCGTCATCGGGGAGATCGGGCCAGACATCGCTCGTGAAGAAGATTGATTTTCCGTCGGGCGACCAACCTTGGTTGTCGGCTTCGGTCGAGAGCGATGTCAATCGATGAGCCTCGCCGCCATCCACGGGCAGCAGCCAAACCTGCTGCGAACTGCCCCGGGCTGAAATGAAGGAAATGGTCTTTCCATCCGGTGACCACCTCGGATGACTTTCCCCCTTTTCGTGGCTGGTCATCTGGCGAGCCGCGCCACCTTCGGAGGAGACGAGCCAGATATGGGAATGGAATTTGTTCTGTTCCATGTCCGGCTCGCGCAGAGTAAACGCGATCCATTTTCCGTCGGGCGACACTTCCGGGTCCTGGACGCGTTTCAACGCGAGAAGGTCTTTGTAAGAAAATGCGTTCTGGGCTTCGCCCGAGCCGGCGAACGAAATGGAAAGAATAAAAAGTCCGATTAACCCAATCCGAATTTTCACTCCGGAATCCAACACGCTGGCTGTCGATTTGGAAAGATTTTACACCAAAGGCCGGCCTTTGACTCGTTCGAGGGTACGCAACGGCGACTTCTGTTCATCCTCCATCGCCGCAACCGGGAGGAGAAAGGTTTGCTCAAGCTGATATTGCCCCGCCATCGCCGCATGCGTCACTTGATCCGTAAACGCCATCCAGGTCGCGCCCGCGGGGAAATCGACGGTCGTTTGCGGCGAAGCGCTCTGGTAGGCATCGTCGGATTTCATCCGGTCGTGAAGTTGCAGCATCATCGCGTCATAGGCGCTGCGCCGTGATTTCGTGAGATGGAAGAGTCGAAGGGCAGCCGTGATTCCCGGGAAGGGGGCGCGCAAGGAGGAGGCAAACCGGGCCGCGAGTTCGGCGAACCGTTCTCCCACGCGCCAAGTGCGGGGCCGTCCCTCCAGGTTCACATTCGTAAAAACGCGCAGAATTCGCCGGCCTTGGACGGGATTGGAGGGGAAGGCGTCCACATGCAGGCGTGTATCGTCTTTCCGCCAGGAGCTTTTCCGTCCGGCAATCTCGACCGGGCGAAAGCTGGCTCGGCCTTGAGTGACGCGGCCGCGGTAAGCGGGCAGAAGGGAATTAACGAGCGCGGCCGCCTGGCTGTTAAAGCGCCCGAGCATTTCACTCAGGCAGCCGCGATCCTCTTCGCTGGCCGCCTCGCAGGCGATTTTCCGGCTAGCAGGATCGAACGAAACATTTTTCGACGACCCGACGATGGAAGGCGAAAAGACGCGCTGCTCGCGCGGCGTGGTTTCGAATCGAAGGTCTGGAAAAAAGATGACATCCCCGCTCTCCAAGGCCGAAATCACCCGACCGCAAAGATCCGCTGGGGCGGGGTCCGTCCACGCAATCTGAGCGACCGGACTTAAGTTGACTCGGTTCTGGTTGCTATTCACGCAGGGCCATAGAGGGTCATTTATTGGAAAAACGAGTCAAGCTGAAATCGGCGTGCGATTCGCGCCGGGCGCGTTTTGACATTGCCGCCACCCGTTTGGGAGTTGAAGTCAGAGCCAGTGATAGGGTTAGCTGATGCCCACAAGTGCTACTCCTGAACTTGCGAGCAAGAATGTTCGCGCTCCACGGTGGCGGTACTGCGCAAGCATCCGTCTGAAAGCCCCAATTAATTCGCTGTCTCACGCAGCCGGTAAAAGGCCCGGGGCGAAGAGACATTCGTCAAACTAAGCTGGAATGGCTGTGTTCCGATTAAATTGGTTTGGAGGCTCATCCATTGCCTCAAATCCGGTGACACTTCAAGGACCGTCAGGTTTCCGCTGGCTAGGCTAACGTTGAGCGTAATTTGCGCGCTGCCCGGATTGTACGCTGTTGTTTGAAGTCGCGGGCGAAAAGGTATATCAATTGTCGCCTCGTAAATACTACCCTTCAAGAAGCCGCGAGCGCGAAGTGTACCCTGGGCGGGCAACTGCAGGCCGCCGAGTTGCCACCCTCCGGCGATTCGCACTCCAGGTCCGAGGTCCGTCCAGTTGTAGTCGTCCGCGGAGAACTCGAAACTGGTTCGGGTCACCTCGGGACTTGTCCCGCTTCGAAGCCAAGTGGCAGTTCCTCCGCCGATCGCGAGGGACTGCGTGGCGGGTTCCGTATTCTTTAAGCGTGCCAGTCCGGGCCGGGCTTCCCCGGCGAGCGTTGCAAAACGTCCCCCAAGAATGAAGCTTCCATCGGCCTGCATAGTATTTACTAAGACATAATTATCCAGAACCGGACTGAAAGAGGGATCTTCGATGCCATCCGGATTGAGCCGGAAAAGCCCATATTGATTGGCCGTCGGAGATGGAAAACTGTGGCTGATAATCATTTTTCCGTCGGCCTGCAAAGCCTGAAGATCCCCGGAAATCGCCGGTGTAAAGCCCGGATCTAGCGTGCCATTTGAATTAAGACGGGTCGGACCGTCAGTGAAGAGTTTGCCGTCGGGAAGCAGAAAGACATTTCCGAAACTGGACAGGACAATCCCTTGAGTAAAATCGGCATCTGGAGTCCCATCAGGATTGAGACGCCGAAGGTCCCAGCCATAAACAATGATTTTCCCGTCGGGCTGCGGGAGCAGTCCCCAGGAAACCGGCGGAACACTGTTAGTGTCCGGATTGAATGAATCGTCCAAGGTCCCGTCTGAAAACAAACGGGCCACGCCGGGGCGACGCTGACCATTGACGCTCGAGAAATTCCCGGCAACGAGAATCCGGCCATCCGGTTGGACCTCAATGGCAGCCACGTTTGTGTACATGCCCGATATGATACCATCTATCACCGGCTTAAACTGTTCATCGAGCGTTCCATCAGGCTGTAGACGGGCCAGGTATCGCTGAGATTTACCTGCGATCCTGAGGAACGTTCCCCCAACCAGGATTTGGCCATTCGGTACGACAGTCAAAGTAGTTACACCGTCGCTCAAAGCGCTGCCGCTCGGATCCGGCGCGAACGCGAGGTCAACCGTTCCGGTGGGCTCGAGCTTGACGAGGTTCAGGCGGGATGGAGGGTCAGGAGTTTTGAAGAAGCCGCCGACAAACATCTCATTACCCTGAAGGGCGACGGCCTGGATCGGACTAAAATCGAGTGTCGCTTCATAATTCGGGTTCCAAGCGTCCGGAAGAGCGAAATTAACATGCACAGCGGCGACGTCACTTTGAAGAGTTCCATACGTACCTTTTACCAGGACCTGGTAACTCCCGGTGTGCACAGAGCCGGCGTTCGTAATAAGGAGCGTTGACGACGTCGCGCCGGGGATTTCTTGGCCATCCTTCTTCCATTCGTAGCTAAGTCCTGTTCCCGCCGCGGTGATGTTGAGCGTTAATGTCTTCCCTCCATTGAGCCAAACCGCAGAGGGCTGCTTTAAAATGACTGGATCCAGGACCGTGAGTTGAGCCACGCGGCTGGTGCTCGCGCCTTCGGCATTACTCACGATTACCGAATAGCCGCCCGCGTCAGCGCCAGTTACGTCGCTTAGAACCAGGGTTGAAGATAGAGCGCCAGACAGCACGAATCCGTTCTTCAGCCACTGAAAATTCAAAGGGCCGTTTCCTTCCGCCATTACTTCGAAGGCGGAAGCAGTGTTTACGTTGTTTGTTCGATCCGTGGGGTGAGCGAGAATCCCGGGAGCGCCAGGGAGAAAGTCCACGTAATAGGACGATCCGCTCACATATCCCCTCATTCGGAGCCGAGCCCCTTCGGGAATGGTGGCGCCTTGCAACTGCCAACCCCCGGTTATCCGCCGGCCTGCTCCGAGGTCCATCCAGGTAACTCCATCAAGGGATGCCTGGAAGCGAGCGAAGAAGATCTCCGGACTGGAGCCACCGCGGAGCCAGGTTAGAGTGGAGCCCTCCTGCGTGAAACTCTCCGTAGCTTTCTCTGGATTCACCATGCGTACCAAATTGGTCATTATCCCAGCCAGGACAGCCCCGTCTTTTTGGAGAGCGATGGGAAGTCCCGGAAGGATTCCTCCTGCGAAAGCCGCCGCCGGAAAACTCAAATCCAAAGTCCCGTCTGGGTTTAGACGCGCGACGTTTGTTACAGGCTGTCCGCCAATCGACTCCAAGGGCCCGGCGAGGAGAATTTTTCCGTTGGCTTGCAACGCAAGGCTGTAAACGGCTTCTGGAGCCGGGTTAAAGTTGGCATCCAGGCTGCCATCAGGATTCAGGCGAACGAGCCCCCCTCGCGCAAGTCCATCGACAGTGCGAAACGAACCGCCTACCAGGATCCGCCCATCCGCCTGAACTAATATGGCGTTCGCAAAAGGAGAATCGAAGAGCGGAGAGTGAAATAGCGCATCGGGAGTGCCGGCCGGATTGAATCGCAATACGGCCCTGTTGGTTTCCCCCATCATAAGGATCTTTCCGTCCTCCTGCAAAGCGAGAGGCGGTGGAAGGATTCCCCTAAACGCGCTAGGCGAACTGGGGGCAAACGACCCATCCAAAGTTCCGTCGCCATTCAGTCTCGACAGTCTTGGAGTCAACACGACGAGCTTGCTATCGGGCTGGACGACAAAGGAAACAAAACCCGCTGGAAATGAGAATCTTTTTTGCGCTCCCTCCACGCTGAAACGCCAGGGACTAGAAAAAGAGGCCGCCAGCACACTCACGTCATTTTCAATTCCCAGCACGGATGGATACAGCGTCACAGGGAACGTTACATCAATGCCGCCGTCTTCATTTAAACGAGTAATAGCAACCGAATGACCGACAACGATCTGGCCGTTGGCCTGGACGGCCAGTGAAGTGATCGCCTCAGGAAACGATACGATTAAGTCCTGGGCGAATCCCCTCGATAGAAGGACCAATAGTGCCAAGAGACAAAAGAGCCTCACAAAGCGCTTGGCGAACCACCCGGCAATCGCCGAGAGAGCAGTTCTTGAAACCAAAGGGACCGTGGCGTTCTTCGTCATGTTCTTTTCCTTTTGTTAGACCCCTAAACAATGAACCGCCCTCTGATTGCCGCAAGTCGTATTGATATATGACACGTGTCCCATCCCGATATGACAAGCTTCAGATATTCGTTTAGGAGTGGGAATGCCTTTCGAAAGTCATAATTTCGCCTCATGAGACACGTTGAAAAGAGCTTTCATTTTGCGGAATAACTCCAGACGACATTCCGAGTCTCGCCACGGACGTGGCGCAGCCCTCCCGCGCACGGCGTTTCACCTCACTCAGCAACTGGCGGAGCGTGGATATTTTGTGCGCGTCGAGAGAAAGACAGAGGAAGATGTTGACGGATTAGGATAATCAACCCCCGCAAAAGCACTCCGGTTCCTCCGCCGCATCTCTGGAAAGTTTTAGGAAAGGATTCGGTTGCAAGTGGGAATGATGCGCTTTTCGCGTTGCGCAACAGCGAATGCTTGCTAGCGGGAGCCGTGATCCGTAGAACATCGCGCAGACGCTGTGTCTCGTGGCTTCAGTATGTGAGGAGGCGTTCACCTCATCCGGACCGCAGAGATTCTTCCCCTTCGACCGTCATCCCTCAACCGGCAGGTCTAGAACAAGTTTTTCTCATTCCTCAGCATCGCTTTGCGCACGAGCGGGATGGGAGGGCCCCCAAAGCTGAGGAATTGATCGTGAAAGTCCTTCCATGCTTCGCGCCCTCCGCGGTCCGCGCACCAGTCGTCGCGCAGCTTGCGAATCATCAATTTGCCCATGGTGTAGTTCAGATAAGCCGGATCAAACGTGCCACGGGCCGCTTGCTGGCGGGCGTTACCCGGATCCTGGAAAGCCAGCTCACGAAACATTCGTTCTGACTGTTCGACTGTCATTTTCCCCGTGTGCAAACCAATCGCGGAAATGAGCCGGACGTTGCGCAGAAGCGCATTCAGCAACTGGCCAATATGGACCGTCGAATCGCCCTCCCCCAAACCGGCATCCCACATCATTTCCTCGGTGTAATGGGCCCAGCCTTCCGCAAAAGCGTAGCCGATAAAAACCTGCCCAAACTTGGACGGCGAGTTGTTCGAGTGCAGAAACTGCAGGAAATGGCCGGGCCAAACCTCGTGCACCGAAGTGAAAAGCAACTCACTGTAGGACGGAATGTAATCAAACTGTTCCTTCGGCGTCCATGCGGGGTTCGGCGGGGCAATATAGTAAACGGCAGGCAGGTCTTTTTCGTACGGTCCAGGAGGATTCATATAAGCGGAATTCCACCGCATGTAGGCCGGCGATTCTTCCACGAGACAATCGCTTTTCGACGGAATTACAACGAGCTGCTTCTCGATAATAAAGCTTTTCAGCATCACCAGTTGGTCCCGCGCCGCCTGAACTGGCCCTTCCTTTGGTTTGTTGGATTGCACGAGGGCCAGGCAGTCCTGAATCGAGCGGCCGGGCGCAAATTTCTGGCAGGCCAGGCGCAACGCATCCAGGTTGCGCTGCAGATCACGGCGTCCAATCGCCTCGAGTTCGTCGAGAGGAATGGTCACCCGCTCCGTCGCCCAGAGCATTTGTCGAAATTTCTCAGGGCCCAACGCAAAGTTCGAATTCGCGCGCGGTTGTTCTGATTCAAGCCATTTGTCCAATCCCTTCAACGCGGCAATCGCCTCCTTGGTCGCTGCGGCGAAATCGGCTTGCAAATTGGTGTTCTGCACCGCGGCGAAGACCTTCGGCACATCCGTTTCCAAAAAGCTCGCCAGCCCGCCGAAACCCGTCCGTCCAATATCGACGAAGGTTCGCGGCATGGGGGTGCGCAGGTTATTTCGAATTTGTTGCGCCGCTCTGGGAATGTTTTGCGCGTAAAGCGTGAAAGCGCGCATCCGTTGCTCGAGCGGAGCGTACGGCCGCGTCACATACACCGCTGGATCAAGGCCTTGCTCGTCCGTGTAGTAGCTCGGAGTGGTGTAGGGCTTTTGCGCCGTTTCGATCCAAAATAAGTCCGAATCGATCTGGGCGATGAAGTAGCCACGCTCAAATTCCTGGGCGCGAGTTAGGGCGTTGAATTTTTCAGCCTGGGTGCGGTTCTCTTTCAGGAAATGGACCATCAGTGCCATTCCCGCCGGACTCCAGTCAGGTAATCGGCCATCAAACTCGTGCCGTCCCGCCTGGACCGCCAGATCTGGCCTGTAGCTGAAATAGCCGTCGAGGAAGTTTTGCACGAATTGGTTCCAGGACACGATCCGAGGTTGAGAGGCGGCATATGTCGGTGCGCCAGTCCAGAAAATAGAAGCGACGCAAATCGGAATAATCGATTTAAAGGTCTTTCTCAAAAATTGCATTGCACGTTTGGTAGCAAATTCCGCGAAAAGGAAGAACCTAAATTTGCGTAGCCTCAGCCGTGGCG
>DASYTB010000467.1:0-6171 GCA_036002705.1 Verrucomicrobiia bacterium | reverse complement strand
TCCGGGAGGGCCATGCTGTTGTTAGTGATGTTTTCGATCAGTTTCTCGATTTTCGTGTGCTGCGAATCGATGTAGGTGCCCTGGTAAACCCCCGGCAGGAAGCCGCACTGCCAGTTTTGCGATTCCTGGATCGGATAACCGCCAGGACACATCGAGATAAAGCCCGGCAGGTTCTGGTTCTCGGTCCCCAAGCCGTACGTGACCCACGATCCCATGCTGGGGCGAATCAGGCGCGGCTCGCCGCAATTCATCAGGAGCAGCGAAGGCTCGTGGTTCGGAACATCGGCGTGCGCGGAACGAATGACGCAAATGTCATCGATGCACTCGGCGGTGTGTTTGAAAATCTCGCTGACCTCGATCCCGCTCTGGCCGTACTTTTGAAATTTGTAGGGTGAACCAAAACCAGCGCCGGTCTTGCGTTCTGTTTTTGGATTATCGAACGGCAGCTTCTTGCCGTGGTACTTCGTCAGCATCGGCTTGGGATCAAACGTATCGACGTGCGAAGGCCCGCCATTCATGAAGAGATGAATCACGCGCTTGGCTGTCCCGGGAAACTGACCGGCCTTTGGCGCAAGCGGATTCACGTACTCGGTCGATGCCTGTAATGATGGCACCAGCGAATCAAGCAACATCGAGCCGAGGGAAAGCGCACCCATGCCCATTCCGCAACGTGAGAGAAATTCCCGCCGAGTCAGGGCCAAATGCTCCGGATTGAATCTGTGATGAGACATGTTGCTTGCAATACACTAAGACGGATTGGGTTCCGTGCAAATTCAAAGGAGCGCCGGCGAAGACGATAGGCTTCAATTTATCGAGCGCGTCGGTGAAGTTCACTTTCGGGCGTTTCACAAGACAGATACGCGTTCGGGCGTATCGTTTTTTTAATTAAAAAAAGCGCCCAGAATGACCGGAATTGGAAGCCTGTGAAATTTTCAAAAAAAACCTATTGACACAAATGATTCTTTGCGTTCAAATAGAGGCGGTTCACGAGATCGAATTTCGGGCGAATGGGTTTCGGTCTGATGGTTTGCTCTTTTAAATAATCGCCCAACAGCTTTCGGCTAGGGTTTTAAGTACGACTCGAGCCGGATATCCTCGTAAGCCTACGTTGTACTGATTCTGAAAATTCCCCGGGCTTCTATGGTCATCCTCTGGCCAAGAAGCCCGGTTTTTTATTGTACTGAAGACGGAATGGAATTTCGCCAACCGCTTCCGAGCCAAGGCGTTCATCCCCCGCCCGGTTCGTTCTTATGCGAACAGTCTGTGGCGAGAATTGGAGAGCCAACTTGGTCCGGACAATCAGGCATTATATGAGCCCGAGGCGGTTTGCCCGCCATGGCCGGTCCAATTCGTGTGGAAGAATTCGCCTCGCGGTTTATCCACGCGTTCGTAGGTGTGGGCGCCGAAGTAGTCCCGCTGGGCCTGGAGCAGATTGGCTGGAAGCCGGGCGCTGCGGTATTGATCGTAGAATGCCAGCGCGGTCGAAAACGCCGGAGTCGGGATGCCTTTCTTCGCCGCGAGCGCCACGACGTTGCGCCACGACTTCTGCGATTCTTTGATCGCTTTCCGGAAGAAGTCATCCAGCAAAAGATTGGAGAGCTTCGGGTTGTTGTCGAAGGCTTCCTTGATCTTGCCGAGAAACGCGCTGCGAATAATGCAGCCGCCGCGCCACATCAGGGCAATGCCACCGTAATTCAGGTTCCAGCCGTATTCTTTGGCCGCCGCGCGCATGAGCATATAACCCTGCGCATACGAGATGATCTTCGAGGCGTAAAGCGCGCGGCGCACGTCTTCAACGATTTTTGCGCGATCACCCGAGATTTTCGGGCGCGGTCCTTTGAGTTTGCGCGAGGCTTTCACGCGCTCCTCTTTGAGCGCGGAGACGGCGCGGGCATAAACGGCCTCGGCGATCAGCGTGATGGGAATTCCCAAATCCTGCGACGAAATGACCGTCCATTTGCCCGTCCCTTTTTGGCCGGCCGTGTCGAGGATTTTGTCCACCAGAGCCGTTCCATCGGTATCCTTAAAGGCGAGGATATCACGCGTAATCTCGACCAAATAGGAATCCAACTCGCCTTTGTTCCATTCAGCAAAAACGCGCTGCATTTCATCCGGCGTCATCCCCAGGCCCACAGACATAATTTCGTAAGCCTCGCAGATAAGCTGCATATCGCCGTATTCGATGCCGTTATGCACCATCTTCACGTAATGGCCCGCACCGTTTTCGCCCACCCAATCGCAGCAGGGCGTTCCATCCGCCACTTTGGCGGCGATGCTTTGGAAGATCGGCTTCACGTGAGGCCACGCCGCCGGTGAACCGCCAGGCATAATCGAGGGACCGTGCCGCGCGCCTTCCTCGCCGCCGCTCACACCCGTTCCGACATAGAGCAAGCCTTTGCTCTCGACATATTTAGTGCGGCGAATCGTGTCTTGATACAGCGAATTGCCGCCGTCGATAATGATATCGCCAGCTTCAAGGTGTGGGACCAGTTGTTCGATGAAATCATCAACAGCGGAGCCAGCTTTCACCAGCATCATCACCCGGCGCGGCCGCTTGAGCTGTTTGACCATTTCCTCGACGGAGTGAGCGCCCATCACTTTCGTCCCCTTGGCTTCTTTGGCGAGGAATTCATCCACTTTCGAGACGGTGCGATTGAAAACAACCACGGTGTAGCCGTGATCATTCATGTTCAGGACCAGGTTTTGCCCCATGACTGCGAGGCCGATTAATGCGATATCCGCTTGAGGTTCCATTTTAATTCCAAAGAATTTAAGAGGCGTACCTTACAAAAGCCCGGCCACTGCGCCAGAACATTTCGCGGGACGAAAATCTCAATTTCACCCGGGATTTCATCTCCTTCGCCCGAGGTCCTCCCCTCAGTTTGGGCATTGCATTGAAGTTCTTCCGTCGATGCCAAAACCGTGGGGCCCGTTAAATCCATGCAAGTCATTGCCAATGGGTGTAGAAGCAAACCAGAGAATTTTTGCCGTCCATCGCACGTCGAAAGGTCGATATGGTTTTTTTGCGTCTGTTAATTTGTTTGGCGGTGATACCGTTCTGCAAGGGGTCGTTTGGGGGAGAATCGGTTCACCTCTCGAAAATTCTTGTGGACGGGCCAAACCGTTCGTTTACGAACGAGCACGGCCAGGCGTTCACTCCTTTTGGCGTGACCTATTACCGTCCCGGCACAGGCTGGGCGCCGCAGGTCTGGAAGCAGTTCGATCCAGAAGCAACGAGCCGAGACTTCAAAATAATGAAGGAAAGCGGAGTGAACTGTGCCCGCGTTTTTCTCAGCTTCGGCTCGTTTTACATGGAACCAGGAAAGTTGATGCCGGACGGCCTGGAAAAGTTCGATCAGTTCCTCGCCGCCGCGGAAGCGGCCGGGCTTTACGTCCATCCAACCGGTCCGGATCACTGGGAAGGCACACCCGATTGGGCGAAGGCAGACGGCATTGCTGATGAGCAAGTCCTAAGCGCGTTGGAGCAGTTTTGGAGATTATTTGCCGAACGCTACCGGAATCGGAGCGTTATCTTTGCGTACGACTTGCGCAACGAGCCCGAAGTGGGCTGGGACACGCCCGCTCTGGCCCGTAAATGGAATGCGTGGCTGGAGAGGAAATATTCTTCGGCGGAAGAATTGAAAAAGGCGTGGAGGAGCGGCGATGAAACCACCTTTGGCAAGGTAGCGATCCCGCGTCCAACGGAGGCACTCGGAGACAAGCGGCTTCTCGACTATCAGCGATTTCGCGAAGACATCGCGGAAGAGTGGACGGCGCGGCAGGCGAAGGCGATCAAAGACGGGGATCCAAAGGCTCTTGTAACAGTCGGCCTTGTTCAGTGGTCCGTTCCGTCATTGCTTCCCGGAATTCAACATTACGCTGGATTCCGTCCCGCTCGCATCGCGCCGCTGGTCGATTTCATGGAAGTGCATTTCTACCCCCTGGAAAACGGGTTTTATGAATACAGTCCGCGCGATGAACCGCGCAATCTCGCGTACCTGGAAAGCGTCGTGCGCGAATGCGCGTTTCCGGGCAAGTCGCTCGTGATTGCCGAGTTCGGTTGGTATGGCGGCGGAAAGCCGACGATCGACGGTGGAAAACATCCATTCGCGTCCGAAGAAGCGCAGGCCCGGTGGTGCCGGCAATTGGTAGCGGTGACGAAATCTTACGCCTGCGGTTGGTTGAATTGGGGATTCTACGATCAGCCCGAGGCGCAGGACGTAAGCCAGCTTACAGGCCTGTTCACCGCTACCGGCAAGGCAAAGAAATGGGGCGATGAATTTCGGCGGCTCGTCTCGGAGGCGCCGAAGCAGCCCACGGGCACGGCTTCCCGCTCATTCCCGCTCCTTGATTGGGACGCCTGTCTGACCAGCCAGAAAGCTCAGGTGGATTTTCGCGAGGCGTTTCTCAAGGGCTTCGTGCCGCCGGCGAGCGTCAGGTGATATCAATCGCCCCGGTGCTGTCGCCAAAGGACTCGACGGGTGTGCCCATGCGGTCGAGCATCGAGACGTAAAGGTTGCAGAGCGGCGTGTTTTTTTCGCAGGCGATGTGGCGGCCGGACTTGATCTTGCCGCCGCCGCGTCCGGCCAAAATGATCGGCAGATTGTTCGGATCGTGGCGATTGCCATCCGAAAAGCTCGATCCGAAAAGGATCATCGAATTATCAAGCAAGGTGCGATCACCTTCCTTGATCGCTTTAAGCTTCTTCAGGAAGTAGGCGAGTTGCTCGGCGTGCCAGCGGTTGATCTTCGAGTATGGCTCGTATTTTTCGGCCTTATTCTGATGATGACTAAATTCGTGGTGGCTTCCTTCAGTGCCGGGAACAAGTTGGCCAAAGTTTTTACTCGAGACGTCATTGGCAAACATGAAAGAGCCGATTCGCGTTGAATCGGTCCAGAATGCCAGCGCCATTAAATCGAGCATCAAACGGACGTGCTCCTGGTGATCGCTGGGAGCTCCTTGGGGCGCGGCGATGTCTTCCGGTTCGGTGCTCGGCTTCCAATCGCGCGGGTCGGGTTTGGAAAAGAACTCCAGGCGGCGTTCGACATCGCGAACGGAATCGAGGTATTCGTCCAGCTTGAATTGATCATCGCGCCCGAGCTTGCGGCGCAACGAATTGGCATCATCGAGAACGAGGTCGAGCAAGGCGCGATTATCATCCACTTGCTTGTTGCTCATGCCGGCCGATTTGCTGGCGTGAATCACTCCGAACAACCGTTCGTAAGCCAGGCGCGGGACAATTTCCTTCGCGACCGGCGTGCTCGGAGAACGCCAGGAAATATAGCAGCCGTAAAGGCGAGTGTAGCCGACGACCGAATCGATTCCCGAGACGACCGGATCAATCCCAAGTTCCAGAGAGGGCAGGGGAGTGAGTTGGCCGATGTGCTGCGCGCAGTATTGATCTATCGAAACGCCGCCGACACTGATATCTTTGCCCGGCGTCTTTTTCACGGGCAGCCCAGTGAGAAAGTTGGCGGTCTTGGCGTAATGGCCGTCACCTTGGTGGCTGTTCTTCTTGTCCAGCTTCGAAAAAAACAGGCAATCCCGTTTGTGCGCTTCAAGCGGCGTGAGGGCGAAGGGCAATTCGAAATCCGCGCCATCCTTTTCGGGAAACCAATTCTTCTCCCAAACCCCATTCGGGAAATAGATGCACGCCATGCGGACGGGTGCCTGAACATTCGGCGCGATGGTCGAAGCGGCGGCCGCCTGCGGAGAAGCCTCGGCCAGAACTTTGCCCATGGCGTTCAGGATAGGGAGACTCAAGGTCACACCCATTCCTCGCAAAAAAGTGCGCCGCGGAAGCATCCAGTTTTTGTCGAGCATAATGTTATTGTCTCCTTCCGCTCACTCTCTGTCCAGCAGGAATGGGCGGTGGAAGCTGGAGGCTGCATTTTAGCGGAAATCTATGGAATCGAAGCCCGGCAGAAAGACCAATCCCGCGCACGGAAAATCCTCAGGCTGGAATTGGTTCGATAAGAAGAGAGAGAGCTTAAGTATTTCTCGGGTACACAGAAGAGGTTAATGTCGGGCGCGCCATGGGTGGAAATGATTCGCGAAATCAATACTCTGTCGTTGGATTCGCGCGTCATCTGGGCCGAACCCGACTATTACGCCGAAGCGCGTATCCGTTGCATCAAAGCTCGAATCAATTCGGCCGGCGGCATTAAAGCG
>DASYTB010000466.1:0-4499 GCA_036002705.1 Verrucomicrobiia bacterium | reverse complement strand
ACACCAAAGGCCGCGGCAACGGATATGTGGTTACCCTCGGCGGCAAGCGCATTTACATCAGTGGAGACACCGAGGACATTCCCGAGATGCGCGCGCTCAAGAATATCGATGTTGCCTTCGTCTGTATGAACCTGCCTTACACCATGACGGTTGAGCAGGCCGCCGACGCGGTAAAAGAATTCAAGCCGAAAATCGTTTATCCCTATCACTATCGCGGGAGCGACACGGCGAAGTTCAAACAACTCGTGGGGGAGAGCAGCGGGACCGAAGTTCGCCTTCGCGATTGGTACAAATAGGCCGTTACAATTCAGTCGGAATTCGGGGCGTGCTGTGCTCGGCGGAACTGGCGGCGACGGTTCGCTACGGGTCCTTTGGTTGTCGTTTTGAATAATCGCGGCTATGGCGCCGAGCGCCCCATGCAGGACGGCTCCTCCACGACGTGCTCGAATGGCGGGAGGTCTTACCGTCGCGGGAGGTCTTACTTGCCACGCCTCCGGTTCTGAACAAGAATTTCCGCTCATGAAAAAAACGACGAAAACCGCCGCCAAAATCGAGAATGCTTTCAAATCACTCCATCGTGTCCATTCTTCCCTCGTTGTTGATGGACCCGACCGCGCGGCGAGCCGGGCGATGCTGCATGCCGTTGGCTTCTCCGCGGAGGATTTCGGCAAATCGCAAATCGGAATCGCATCGACGTGGGGAATGGTGACGCCATGCAACATGCATATCGACAAGCTGGCGATCGAGGCAGCACACGGCGCCAACGAGGCGGGCGGAAAAGCCGTTATTTTTAACACCATCACGATTTCTGACGGAATCTCCATGGGCAGCGAAGGGATGAAGTACTCGCTCGTCTCGCGGGAGGTGATCGCGGATTCGATTGAAACCGTCATGGGCTGCGAAGGATTCGACGGAATCGTGGCCATCGGTGGATGCGACAAGAACATGCCCGGCTGCCTCATGGCCATGGCCCGGCTGAACCGCCCCGGGGTTTTTGTTTACGGCGGCACGATTCTGCCCGGCTGTTTTCAAAATCGGAATGTCGATATCGTTTCCGTCTTTGAAGCCGTCGGCAAACACGCCAAAGGCGATATGAGCGACCGCGAACTCGGCGAGATCGAGGCGTGCGCCATTCCGGGGCCTGGCTCCTGCGGCGGAATGTACACCGCGAACACAATGGCCAGTGCCATCGAAGCATTGGGCATGAGCTTGCCGAATAGTTCCGCGCAAGCCGCTGTTTCGAAGGAGAAGATGGAGGATTGCCATCGGGCAGGCGCGGCCGCAATGAAACTGCTCGATCTCGGAATTCGTCCGCGCGACATCATGACCCGCAAGGCGTTTGAAAATGCAATCGCGGTCGTCACAGCTCTCGGCGGTTCGACCAACGCGGTGCTCCATCTTCTCGCCATGGCCCATTCCGCCGGCGTGAAGCTCGCGATTGATGACTTCACGAAAATCGGGAAACGGGTTCCAGTGCTGGCCGACCTTAAGCCGAGCGGCCGCTTCGTCATGGCCGAACTGGTGGCAATCGGAGGGCTTGTCCCGCTCATGAAAATGCTGCTCGACAAAGGTCTGTTGCATGGTAATTGCCTTACGGTCACGGGTAAAACCGTTGCGCATAATCTGGCGAATGCTCCGAAATATCCGGAAGGACAGGAGGTCATTCGTCCCTTCGATAATCCGATCAAAAAAGAAGGGCATCTGGTTATACTCTACGGCAATCTCGCGCCGACCGGAGCGGTCGCCAAAATCAGCGGCAAGGAAGGATTGAAATTCACTGGCCGCGCGCGCGTTTTTAATTCCGAAGAGGCGGCCATGGCCAAGATCCTGGACGGCTCCATTCGCAAAGGGGATGTCATCGTGATCCGCTACGAGGGACCGCAGGGCGGCCCTGGGATGCGCGAAATGCTCAGCCCAACTTCCGCCGTCATGGGCCGCGGCCTCGGCAAAGACGTGGCGCTCATTACCGACGGCCGTTTTTCCGGCGGCAGCCACGGATTCGTGGTTGGCCATATTACTCCGGAGGCTTTTGTCGGCGGACCACTGGCGATTATTCGAGACGGTGATTCCATCACGATTGATGCCGAAAAGCGCACTCTCGATTTGAATATCTCTTCCAAAGAAATCAAAGCGCGTTTCAAAAAATGGAAAGCGCCGCACCCACGCTACACCAAGGGTGTCCTGGCAAAGTACGCGAAACTTGTTTCGTCGGCCCATCTTGGCGCGGTCACGGATTAGGGGGCTGCGCCGACAAGGACTGATTACTGATCAATGACCCCGCAACCTGCCATTACACGAGGTTCGAGTTTCAGGTTGTGAGAGCTTTTAGACGCCTAATTAATCTCCAAGAAGAGTTCGTTTCACTCTTGCCTCACTTGAAAGAATCGGACGCCTCGAGCTCTACTGTAGTCTGTCCATTTTGTGGCCGATGCAATGTTCGTAAGCGTAGCGAGCTTTTGCCAGTCAGTATTAGCATCCAAAGACAACGCGGCCAGAATGCTGTAATCGGCACGTCCTGGCACATCGATCCGCAAGGTGAAGGTCCCGTCCGGGTTCGAGACGGCGTTCAGACTCGGACGAGCCGGCGACTGTAAAATCAACCGGCTCAGGAGTGCATTCGAACCGTAAATCCAAGTTTTTCCGCCAGTGCTCACGACACCGGTTGGCGAGCCAAAAGTGGGCCGTTCAGCCCAAACGACGCCATTGGTGGAGACGCAAGCATTGTTTCCGGATAGCGTGCAAAAAACCCCGTCAGCCCATGCCATGCCAACCAGCCCGGTAATTGGCAAATAGTTCAAATCGCGCCAGCTTAGTCCATCGGCTGAAGCCAAAAGCCGATCACCCGCGGTGACCAGAAAAAGGCCGTTCCCAAAGGCGACGGCTGAAAGATCATTCGTTCCACTCTTGTTGGCCGACCAATTTAGACCGTCCGAAGAGACTAGAATGGTCCCGTTGTCTCCCGCTGACACAAAAGCGCCTTGGCCGTAGGCAAGGCCACGAAGCGTATTCGTGGCGCCAGTCGGGACGTTGGAAAATTTCTGACCGTCCGGCGAAGTTAGCATCGTCCCGTCCTTACCGAGCACAAACCATCGCTGGCCCGCAAAAACAACCCCCGTGAAATCCGCCGCCACACTCGAATTGAGAGTGGTCCAATCCATTCCGTTCATCGACTGAATCAGTGTGCCCCGCTCCCCAACGGCAATGAACCGGTCATCTCCAGAAGCAACCGAAATAAGTGCACTAACTCCTGGCGGACCAGAAACTATTTCAAAAGAGTCCCCCATATTCGTGGACACATAAATAGAGGATTTGAGGTCGTCCGAGGAATCGAGAGCCGCCACGGTGTTCCCCCGAACCGCCACACTCTTGTAGGATGCTGTAAAGAAGGTAGCGTCAATTTTCTCGAGAGCGTCAATGGATGAACCGCGCGCAACGAAGACATTCGTGTGCGGATATCCGATCGGACCAGTTCCCCCGGTAAGCAGATAAACCGAGTTCCCGTAAGCGATGGAAGTTCCGATATTTGGTCCCTCCAAAACAGGGACGTTCTGCCAGTTGGTGAGATCACGGCTCATCACGCCCGCACCGAGAGAAAAGAAAGTCCCAGTAAGGAAATAATCATATTGATAAGAGCTCGCGTTATGGAGCGGGAGCATCGCTTCCAGTGGCACCCAGGCCAGACCATCGGCTGAGACGAAAGTACGCACCTGGTTCGAGGCTGAGAGGGAACTCTCCATGAAGAAAGAACCGTTGCCGAACATCAGTCCTGCCGGGCGGATACCGCCTCGATAACGAGCGGGTAGTTCGATGCCGGTAAAGAAGCCACTCCAATGAATGCCATCCTCGGAAAAGAGACCATTCGTGAGGCTGGAAATCGAGATGAAGCGACCATTACCGAAAACGGTCTTGGCCAGATTCATATTGGTCGCTGGGTAGTAATTCCAGTTCTCCCCGTCCGAGGAAACCCCGAGGGAATTGTTATAAAAGCTAGAAGGATTGGTGTCCGTCGTGGCGACGAATACACCATTCCCATAGCTCACGCCATTGGGAATCCAGAATCCGTTTGTCGGCTGGTGCTTGGTCCAATAGCGCCCGTCTCGTGAAGAAATGACGCCACCGCCAGTTGTCCCAACAAAAATGCCATTGGCGTATATCATTGACTGTCCGCCCAAAGCATTGTGAGGCGAAATCCACGCGTTTCCGTTATCGTCGGAGTAATAAGGACCACCACCCCCGCCTGCCACAAACCGTCCATTGCCATAAGCGAGAAACATATCTCCCTGAGGCGGACCAAAGGCGGTTATCGAGCCGAAGAGTATAGTAGGCGGTGGCATAAGCCACCGTGGGATCATTTCTACTTCAAGACCGCTGAGGAGAACGTTGCCGCCCGGATTCGCTGGGCTAACCTCAATTTGAATTCGATTATCCTCGTCAGGAATTATCTCCTCGAAGGCCAACTCGCTCGCCTTTTCTACGCCGCGATACGGATCGAAGTGAAC
>DASYTB010000465.1:0-13841 GCA_036002705.1 Verrucomicrobiia bacterium | reverse complement strand
GATCTCATGCCCGGCCAGGCAATTGCGGAAGATCCCCTCGAGCACATGGTTCCGCTTCGGACGTTTGCTCGAAGCGGCCTCCACGGCCTTCGTTGTTCTGACGCCTGAGCCGATGATCAGCAATGCGGCGGCGCGACTGGTTTTGGAGCCGCGTTTTACTTTGGAATCGCTGGAAATGGATCGCGAATTACTGCTGGGCGAAATTACTCCGCGGATGGAAGAAACCTCGGATGCGAGCCGGCGAATTGCGAGGATGGCATGAACGCTTGACGATGTTCGCTGTAATCTACATTCCTGATTTTTCGCTGCAATCGGTTCTGCGGCATGAACCGGAGTTGCAATCCGCGCCCGTCGCGCTCCTGCGCGACGATTCGCCCAAGTCTCCCGTTTGGCAGAGCACGGCGGCCGCGAAGAAATTTGGAATTTCCACGGGAGTCACTTCGACCCAGGCCAAAGCTCGTTGCGAGCAGATTCTTTTTCGGGTCCGCTCGCTTGCCCAGGAGGAAGCCGCGCAGGAAATCCTGCTCGAATGCGCTTATAACTCCGCCGCCTATCTCGAATCAACCGGACCCGGCATTGGCACGCTGGACCTGCGCGGCTTGCCTCTGCTTAAAGGAAGAGAGGCCGAAGACAACCTGGCCGGATGGGCTTCGCGACTCAAGATGCGCCTGGCTCAATTCCATTTTACCGCGCAAATCGGTGTGGCGAAAGCCCCTGGACTGGCTCTTCAGGCAGCGCAAGCGGCCCAGCCGTTCCTTCTGATCACAAGTCCAACCGAGTTCTGGCGAACACTCCCAATCAAGAGCGTGATGCCCTCATCTGAATTGCTCGAAATTCTGGAGAAATGGGGTATCGCGACGGTCGGCGGTTTTCTCGCGCTGGGAAAAGATAAAGTCGCGGAACGGCTTGGACCGGAAGGTGTAAAACTTTTTGAAACGGCGCGTTCTGACACAGTTCGGCCGTTAAATCTGACGACACCGAAACAGATTTACGAGGAGACCTTCGAATTCCCGCAACCGATAGAAATGCTGGAGCCGCTCCTGTTCCTCGTTCGCCGTCTTCTCGAACAACTCGCCCGCCGCGTCGAACAGACGTCGCTGATTATCGAAGAGGTTCTTCTCTCCCTCAAACTCGAATCCGGTCAATCCCACGACCGTTCTTTAAAGATCCCCGCCGCCACTCGCGAGGTCGAAGTCCTGTTCCGTATTTTGCACAATTACCTGGAGACAGTTCGCACTCCTGCGCCCATCGTCGCGATAACCCTCCGCGCCAAACCGTGCTCGTCCGAGACCCAGCAGTTTCAGCTCTTCGAAAGCGCGGTTCGAGATCCGAACCGCTTTTATGAAACCATCGGCAGACTCTGCGCCCTCCTCGGGCCGGATCGGGTTGGCATTCCGGTTATCCAGGAGTCGCATCGTCCGGACGATTTCAAAGTCAAGCCTATTACCTCCGCCCGCGAATCGTCGCCCGGCGCAAAACGCGAGGCGCGCACTCGCGACGTTAAGAGACCTAGAGGCCCACTCTTGCGGCGTTTTCGCCCGCCGCAACCCGCTCGGGTCGAGCTTCAGGATGCGCATCCGATTTCACTTCACAGTCCCGCCGTGAATAGTGCCCTTGTTAAGGCGCGAGGTCCCTGGCGGAGTTCCGGCAACTGGTGGGAAAATCTCTGGGCTCGTGAAGAATGGGATGTGCAGACAAGCACGGGCGCCATTTATCGAGTTTTTCGAGAAGGAAATTACTGGTTTATTGAGGGTGCTTACGATTAAGCAATAACTTCCGATGGCTTTTTTCCTTCCGTCCTGCTTCAGTCCTCCGGCAAAATCAGTTTATGCAACAAGTCCAACTGCACGGAAGTGAACTGCGCTGCAGCCGTCTCGCTTACGGCTGCTGGCGGATCATCTCCGCCGGGAAAGCGGTCGAGGTCACGCCGGACAGGGAAGGTGATGCGCGCAAGGCGATTCTCGCCGCAGTCGAGGCCGGCTACACCCTGTTTGATCACGCCGATATTTATAGTGACGGTCTTGGTGAATGGGTTTTTGGGCGGGTGTTGCGCGATAACCGAGCTCTCCGCGACCGAGTCGTCCTCGCTTCCAAATGCGGCATTCGCAAGGCTGGCGATCCGAATGCCCTCTCCCCATATCGCTATGACTTCAGCGCGCAGCACATTATCCAGAGCTGCGAAGGTTCCCTTAAACGCTTGCAGACCGATCGTCTCGATCTCTATCAGCTCCATCGCCCGGATTTCCTGGCCAATCCGGAAGAAGTCGCGGGAGCTTTTTCAAAGCTGAAGGAACAGGGGAAGGCGCGTCACTTCGGCTTAAGCAATGCATCCCCGGCGTTTTTCTCCATGATTCAAAAGGCGTGCCCGTTCAAACTCCTGGTTAATCAGATCGAGATAAGTCTTTTGCGTTTGGACTTTTTCCGAAACGGCACGTTGGAGCAGTGTCTGATGGAGAAAATTACTCCGCTGGCCTGGAGCCCCTTGGCCGCCGGCCGGCTTTGTTTCCCCGCTCCGATCGATCTGAATGAACCGGGCCACGCCAAACGAATTCAATTGCGCGATGCCATCGACGTCATCGCCCGCGAAAGGAATGTCAGCCGAGGCGTGGTCGCCCTGGCTTGGTTGCTGAAGCACCCGGGCGGTATTCTCCCGATCATCGGCAGCACGGATCCCCGTAATATCAAAGCCTTCGCCGCGGCGACCGATCTGGAGTTGTCTCGCGAGGAATGGTACAGCCTTCTCGAAGGCGCGAACGGAGAACGTTTGCCTTGAAGACGATGACACCCATGCAATTGGGCTTCCGCATGCCCGCCGAATGGGAACCTCACGTCGCGACGTGGTTCACCTGGCCGCGACCGGAAGGGATTAGCTTTCCCGATAAATACGAAGGCGTCCCCGCCGTGTATGCCGAACTGATCAAGCATCTCGTCGAGTTTGAAGAGGTCCATATCAATGTCTGGAACGAGGAAAAGGAGATGCTCGTCCGCGAGTTGCTCCACAACTTCCAAACACCTCTAGACCGGGTGCATTGTCATTACTTTCCCGCGTATGAACCGTGGTGCCGTGACCATGGACCAATTTTTCTGGTGCGCGACACCAATGGCCGGCGCGAACGGGCGGTGGTCGATTGGGGTTACAACGCCTGGGGCGGCAAGTATCCGCCTTTTGATTTGGATGACCAGATTCCCCAACATGTCGCGCGTTACCGCAATCTCCCGCTTTTCTCGCCCGGCATCGTCATGGAAGGCGGTTCCATCGAAGTGAACGGCCAGGGAACCATGCTCACGACGGAAGCGTGCCTCTTGAATCCCAATCGCAATCCCCAGCTCACCAAAACTCAAATCGAAGCCTTTCTCGGTGATTTCCTCGGCGTCCGCCAAATCCTTTGGCTGGGCGACGGCATCATCGGTGACGATACGGATGGCCACGTGGATGATCTGTCGCGGTTTGTCGATGCGAACACGATTGTCACCGTGGTCGAAGAAGACCCTGCCGACGAAAACTTCGACATTCTGCAAGAGAACCTCAAACGGTTGAACAGTTTTCGAAATCCCGAGGGCGGACCTTTCCGAGTTGTTGCGCTGCCGATGCCCGGTGTCATTCAGCACCAGGAACAACGCCTCCCGGCCAGTTACGCAAATTTCTACATCGCCAACCAAATCGTCCTTCTTCCCACCTACCGTTCTCCCAACGATCAACGGGCCATCGAGTTACTCCAGTCCGTTTTTACGACCCGTCGCGTCGTTCCAGTCGATTCGACAGAGTTAATCTGGGGCCTTGGCTCGTTTCACTGCATTTCACAGCAGGAGCCCGCCTGAGGAAAGCGCTTGTCCGATGCATCCGATCTGCCCGATGCTTTGCCGAGGTTGAGTTTTTCTGGCGAGCTGTTATATACGTGCGCCTTTATGCGGAGGAAAGCTGTTCAGAAGATTTGATGAAAGCGAGGGTTTTGTTCTTCACGGGCTGGCGTTCGGTTTTGAATTACAAGCTTCTCGCGAGCATTTTACTTTCCTTAACTCTGGCGCGCATTGACGCACAAACCGGCCCCAAGGTGCTCTTTGCGCCGCCTGGAGCGGATGTGCCGTCCCCCGAGGACGCGATTGTTCTTCCGGCTCCTATTCCTGATCCGATTGAGTCGGTCAACCGGCGAATTTGGGCGTTTAACAAGTTCGCCATGACCGGGGTGATCCAACCGAGCGCCAAAGGGTACCGCGCGGTGGTCGTTAAGCCGCTGCGGATTGGCATTTCGAATATCGGCCGAAATATCGGATATCCGCGGCGGTTCGTGAACACGCTCTTGCAGGCTCGGTGGGGAGACGCGGGAAACGAAACCTCTCGTTTTGTCTGCAACAGTGTTCTTGGCATCGGAGGCATTTTCGATATGGCCACCCGCTGGAAGATCCCCTCCGCGGAAGCCGACTTCGGGCAGACACTCGGCATTTGGGGCTGGAACCCCAAAATGTATTTTATGTTCCCGTTGCTTGGGCCGAGCAATGAACGAGACGTAGTTGGGGCCGGCGGAGATGCGGCGGTTAACCCGCTCACCTACTTCTTTCCTTATTCCTACATCCCCTACGGCATCACCTACAATAATCTGACGGATGCGGTGGATGAATACGTTCGTTTGGCCAAAGCGGAGGCGGACCCATACTATGTGCTTCAGTACACCGCTTCGTTCGTCCGGGCCCAACATCGCCCTGTCGATTTTCAGTTGAAAGGCGAGCAGGATCCCGCGTCGCTCGAAACCCTGAACGTGGCGTTTGTGAGTTTCAAAAACTTGAAATTTCCCGAGCGCGGCGAGACCCGGGCCGTGCCGATCCGAGCGACCGGGCGGGAATTGCCTTACCGATACTGGTTGAAGCCGAAACAAGCTCCTATTGTTTATATCCTGCCCGGCGTCGGTTCTCATCGGCTTGATGCCGGAGCCATTGCTCTGGCTGAGCTGCTTTATGACCACGGTTTCTCCGTGGTGACCGTAAGCAGTGTTTTCAACTACGAATTCATCGAGAACGCTTCCACGGCTCTGCCTGGTTACGGTCCCACCGATGCCCACGATCTTCACGTCGCTCTCACTCGAATCGATGAAGACCTGCAAAGGACATATCCGAACCGCCTCGGGGCACACGCCCTTCTTGGTTATTCGATGGGCGGATTTCACACCCTCTTGATCGCCGCCACAGCTCGGACCAACGAGGAATCTCTTCTCCAGTTCGACCGTTATGTGGCCATTGACGCTCCTCCGCGGATAATGCATGCGATTTCGGTCGTGGATAAATACTTTAGAGCGCCCCTGGATTGGCCGGCCGCGGAACGCACTGCTGACATCGAAAATACATTCCTCAAAGTCGAAGCGTTGAGCCAGAAACGACCCGAGGTTTCCCCGATCAGCAATTTGCGGGCGACCCGGAAGAACACAAATGACGTGGCTGGATCGGCCCCGCCCTTCAACACGATTGAATCAAAGTTTCTCGTCGGGCTTGCCTTCAAACTGACGCTGCGCGACCTGATTTATACCACGCAGCTTCGGACCAATCTCGGTGTGCTTAAAAGTCATCTCGATCCCTGGCACCGCGAGGCCGCCTACCATGAGATTCTGCAATACAGCTTCGCCGATTACCTCAAAGAGTTCATCGGGCCCTACTATAAAACGCGGGGAATTGATCTTGATGACACACAAACTCTCACGGCGGGCGTCGATCTCACGACGCGGACCGCGGCGCTTAAGAACAACGATCGAATTCGCCTGATCTCGAACCGAAACGACATTTTGCTCGAGAAAACGGATTTGGAATGGCTCGAACAGACCTTCCCGCCGGAACGGCTAACTTTGTTTGATCGTGGCGGCCACCTCGGCAACCTCGGCCACCCTGCCATCCAAAGCGCCATCGTCGCCGCGGTGCAAGGTTTAAAATAACATGATTATTGTGTAACGGCGGAGCGCGTCTTTTCACCGCCAGCCGAGGCTGAGCTGCGCATTTCCGATCGGAACGCCAGAGAGACACGGTTATGGGGCAGGCCATGACAGATGCCGCAGCCTGGTACGATTGGCCGTCACGCAACGCCGCGCACGAGCATGCTCATTCAGAAATGGGTGGACAGGGGCAAGAAACCGAAAAGCCACCTAATACTTGAGTATAATGCATGAAACCGAATTGCTTTTTAAGCTCTGCGCGACGAGCACCTCAGCGGCAGTGAGCGCGAAAAAATAGCCCGAGAAATCCGCCTTTACACTCTTACGCGTGGATTTGACCTCAAAACCTTGATTTGCTCCAAATGCTTTTCGACTTCCGCCAAATCAGCTAGCTCCATGGGTGCCGAAAGTTTGATCACATCGAAAGCCTTTCCGTAAACGACCTTGCCGCGTTTTGCAAACGCAACGAGCAGGTTCTGTCTCTCTTTTCCTGACGGAATGATGAATCCGGTTTTCTTACCGACGAGGATTCCGCAGCCGCCTCCGTTTTTTGGCCGGACTGAAACTCCACAACTAAGTCCTCCTTCATGGTTCAGCCGCCTTTCGTTCGCCGCGCCTTGGCCAGCTTCGTTGAGTACGCCGCCGCAAAGTCTTCGAGCACTTCCAAGCGCTTCGCAGACCTCTGTGGTCTCGACGAAGTCGAGGCGGCGCTCGAGGCGCCGGGCTGGACAGCCGAGGCGGCCGTCCTACCGGCGATTTTCTCGGTTGGCATTTGCCGTTTTCGCGTTAACGTGCCCTTCACAACAAGGAAGAGGAGGACAATGAAATTCATGGGTTCAATGCACCGTGGTCTGAGGCGTTTGGCGCTGTTCGCTTTGGTCGTGGGAGGGATCGCCGGTTACGCGACGGAAGTCAATCTCCCGAAAACGATCGATATCCCTTACAAGAAATTCGTCCTGAAGAACGGTCTGACTTTGCTGGTGCACGAGGACCACAAGGCGCCGATCTTTGCGTTTAACATCTGGTACCACGTTGGCTCGAAAAACGAGAAGCCTGGACGCACCGGTTTCGCGCATTTGTTCGAGCATCTGATGTTCCAAGGCAGCGAGAATTTTAACGACGATTTTTTCAAGGCGCTCGATAAGATCGGCGCGACGGGTTACAACGGCACGACCAGCGAAGATCGCACGAACTATTTCGAGGATGCTCCGAAAAACGCGCTCGATATTGTGCTTTGGCTGGAAAGCGATCGGATGGGCCATTTCGCCAAGGCCATTTCGCAGGAACGCCTCGATGAGCAGCGCGGGGTGGTCCAGAACGAGAAGCGCCAGGGAGAGAATCAGCCTTACGGCAAGGTCGAAGAACTCATCACGCACGCCACTTACCCATCCCATCATCCTTACTCCTGGACGGTCATTGGCTCGATGGAAGATTTGAACGCCGCCGCCCTCGCCGACGTGAAGGAATGGTTCGGGAACCATTATGGGCCCGCGAACGCGGTCATCGTCCTGGCGGGTGATCTGGACCCGGAGGAGGCGCATCAGAAGGTTGAAAAATATTTCGGCGATATTCCTTCGGGCCCGCCGGAGACGCACTTTGAAAACTGGATTGCCAAGCGCACCGGTTCGCAGCGCGAAATCACGCAGGATCGCGTTCCTCAGGCGCGGCTCTACAAGGTCTGGAACGTTCCGGAATTCCGCTCGGAGGACGCGGATTATCTCGATCTCTTCGCCTCCCTCCTGACCTCCGGGAAAACGAGCCGCCTCTACAACCGCCTGGTCTATAAAGAACAGATTGCCAGCGGCGTATCGGCCTTTGTGGATGCGCGTGAAATCGCTGGCCAGTTTCAAATCGTGGCGACGGCGCGGCCCGGAGAAGACCTGGGCAAGGTCGAGCAGATTTTGAATGAGGAGTTAACGCGGCTGATCAAGGAAGGGCCAACTCAAGAGGAATTGGATCGCGTCAAAGTCGAGCATCTCTCCTCCTTTATTCGCGGCGCGGAGCGAATCGGCGGCTTTGGAGGAAAATCGGATATTCTCGCCCAGAACCAGGTCTTTGCCGACGATCCCGATTATTACAAGGTAAGCCTGCAACGAATTCGGGAAGCGACCCCCGAAAAGGTTCGTTCCGTGGCCGAGAAATGGCTGACCGACGGTGTTTACAACCTGGAGGTCCATCCGTTTCCTCAATTCGCCACGATCAAAACGGACGTGGACCGTTCGAAATTGCCAACCCTCGGCTCTGTGCCCGATGCAAAATTTCCCGAGTTGCAACGCGCTGAACTGAAGAACGGGTTGAAGATCATCCTCGCGGAAAGGCACACGATCCCGGTGATTACGTTTAATCTCGTGCTGGATGCGGGTTATGCGTCCGACATCTTCAGCGCGCCGGGAACGGCCAAGCTCGCCATGAATATGCTCGATGAAGGCACGCGCAGTCTCACCACCCTCGAGATCAGCGATCGGCTGGAAATGCTCGGAGCGCATCTCAGCACGGGCTCAGGCCTAGATACCTCGTCGGTTTATCTCTCGGCCCTCAAGGACAACCTCACGCCGTCGCTCGATCTTTACTCTGAAGTCGTGCTGCATCCCTCTTTTCCCGCGGCGGAACTGGATCGGCTCAAAAAAAATCAACTGGACGGAATCCAGCGCGAAAAGGTGCAACCGAATTCGATGGCTCTGCGCGTTTTGCCGCAGCTTCTTTACGGGGCGGGCCACGCCTATGCGAATCCACTCACCGGCTCGGGGACCGAGGCCAGCGTGAAGGGCATTGGGCGGGCGGATGTCCAAAACTTTTATGACACCTGGTTCAAGCCAAACCACGGGACGATCGTTGTGGTGGGCGACACTACGCTCGACGAGATTCGCCCTCGGCTGGAGAAGCTCTTCGCCGAGTGGCAGTCAGGCGACATCCCCCAAAAAAATATCGCCAAAGCCCAGGAAGCGTCGAAGAGCGCCGTTTATTTGCTGGATCGGCCCGGTTCTCTCCAATCCCTCATCCTCGCCGGAAATTTGACGGTCCCGATGGACAACCCGGAAGAAGTGGCGATTGAAAGCATGAACGAGGTTCTGGGTGGGCAATTCACCTCGCGCCTTAACATGAACCTGCGCGAAGACAAGCATTGGTCCTACGGTGTTTCGACTTTGATCTTCGGCGCGCGCGGCCAGCGCCCCTTTATCGCCTATGCCCCGGTGCAGACGGATAAAACAAAAGAATCAATGGCCGAAATCGTGAAGGAATTTGAAGGCGTGCTCAAAGCCCATCCTTTGACCGCCGAAGAATTGGGTAAAACGAAAAAGCAGCAGGTGCTGGAACTTGCCGGCAAATGGGAAACGATGGGCGCCGTCTCCGGCTCCATCGACGAGATCGTTCGCTACGGCCTGCCGGACGATTACTTTAATACCTATACCGAAAAGGTGAAGGCGCTCGATTTGCCCAAGCTTCAGCAAGCCGCCGAAACGGTGCTGCATCCGGACCGCATGGTCTGGGTCGTCGTGGGCGACCTGGCCAAGATCGAACCCGGCATCCGCGAACTTAACCTCGGCGAGATTCGCTACATCGACGCCGATGGTAAAGCCATTCAGCACGAGGGAGCAACTGGCGGGAACTAAACTCCTTCATTGCACCTCATCTTTGCGCTCGAAACAGTAGAGCGCCTTCTCGGTGCGGATGTAGAGCCGATTCTCGTGAATCAGCGGGGTGGCGTAAATTTTTTCTTTGAAAGGGTGCGAAGAAATAATTCGCCAATCCCGTTCGTCGGCGGCAATTGCGAGGACGCCTGATTCACTGGCGAAATAGATCTTCCCATCCGCCGCAACCGGTGACGCGTAGTAATTGCCGGTCGCGGGCAGGCGTTCCTGCTGGAGGAGTTGCCCCGTGGCAGCATCGAGCTTGGTCGCAAGCCCACCGTCTTTAACCAGCCAGAGAATTCCATTGTGCAGCAGCGGCGAAGCCACGTAAGGAATTCCGCGCTGGTAGTTCCAGAGCAAAGCGCTATCCGTCAGATTACCGCGCCCTTTTGGCTGGAGGGCAAGCAGCGCATTCTGGGCGCGGCGAAAAACTTCCGCGTGCGCTTCCCACTCTTTCTGGTCGAGTAGGCCGCTCTGGTCCAGGTCCATCCGGAAAAATCGGCTCACGACTTCGCGATCCTGGATTTCGTCTTTGGCCAATCGCCCATCTTTGTTTTTGTCCCACTTCTCCAGCGCTTGTGGCCAACTCACCAGGGAAAGACGCTGCCCTGCATCGCCTCCGGGCGCCCAGGATGCCATATAGATTGTGTCGCCGTTGGCCAGAGGCGTGGGAATCACGATGCGGGCCAGGCCGTTCACCCACCAAAGTTTTTCCCCGTTCGATGGGTCGTAAGCCGCGAGTTCGAGCGCGCCGGCCACGAGCAGTTGTTGCTTTCCATTTTGTGTCCAAAGCGACGGCGTGGCATAGCTCCGAACGGCATCCGGTCGCACCGTTTTCCAAAGGACGCGCCCGGTCGAGCGGTCCAGCGCCATCAAAAAGCTGTCGATATCGTGGTCCTGGTTCAAAATAATTTTGTCGCCGACAATGACCGGAGAACTGGCCGCGCCATATTCATCGCGGAATGGACCCAGGGGCGCATCCCACAGCAATTTGCCATTCAGATCGTAACAAATCAGACCGTGGCTGCCGAAAAACACAAAGAGCCGCTCTCCGTCCGTGGCCGGTGTCGCCATGGCGCCGTTGCCCTCTTCCGGATGGACCTCCTCGATTTTCGGGACAGGCAGCTTCGCGGTCCAAAGCACACGCCCAGTCGCCGCATCGAGCGCGACCGTCGCCAGTTCGTTATTCTCGACGCGCGAAGTCGTGAGAAAGATTTTGCCCGCGTGAATAATGGGAGTCGAGTGGCCCGAATCCAATTGAGTCCTCCAGGCGAGCCTGCTGCCAGTATCCAGATTGTCCGGCACTTTGCCGGCTCCGGCCGGAAGACCGTTATCAGAACGAAAATAGATGGATGTCTCTGCGCCAGACATTGCGGTGGCGTAAGCGAGCAATAGGTTGGCGACAATAAGAGAGCGGAGCGACATATCGTGGGATTTTTAGCCGATATTGCAAGAGGAACAATTTTAAATTCTTCCTGAAGCTTGGCATCTTGCGAGCGCCACCGCGCCGTTTTCGCCGTTTTCGCCGTTTTCCGCGGAGTTTACACTTGGCGGTGCGGCGAGTAAGGTGAACTTCTTTGGTTATGAATCCTCAGATAGAGATCTACGATACCACCCTGCGAGATGGCAGCCAGGGTGAAGGCATCAACTTCTCTGTGGCGGATAAGCTTCGGATCGCGGACCGCCTCGACTCGTTCGGGATTCATTACATTGAAGGCGGTTGGCCGGGATCCAATCCGAAGGATATTGAGTTTTTTGCGCAGGCAAAACGCAAACGGTTCAAGACCGGTAAACTGGCCGCTTTCGGTTCCACGCGCCGGAAAAATGTCCCCGTCCAAATGGACGATCAGGTGCTGCTCCTGATCAGCGCGGAAACGCCGGTCGTCACAATCTACGGCAAGACCTGGATGCTCCACGTTAAGGAAGTGTTGAACACAACGCCCGAAGAAAACCTGGCGATGATTGGCGACACCGTCCGGTTTCTGAAGAGTTACGGGAGAATGGTCGTTTACGATGCCGAGCATGCCTTTGACGGCTACAAGGATGATCCTGAATATGCCTTGGCGACATGGCAGGCCGCCGAGGCGGCAGGAGCTGATATTGTGGTGCTTTGCGATACGAATGGCGGATCGCTTCCGGGCGAGGTCAGCCGAATTGTTCAAGACGCCAAGGCGAAACTGAAATGCAGAATCGGCATCCACACGCATGACGACGGCGGTTTGGGTGTGGCCAACGCTCTCGCGGGAATCGAAGCCGGTTCAACGCACGTTCAAGGGACGATCAACGGGTATGGAGAACGGACCGGAAATTGTAATCTAACCAGCGTCATTCCGAATCTAGCCTTCAAGATGAAGCTTCCCTCGCTCCCTGAATCCTCGTTGTACAAGCTCCGGGAATTGTCCGACTTCGTGGATGAGATTGCCAATCTGCGGCACGATCCGCGGCAACCCTGGGTCGGTTCGGCAGCTTTCGCCCACAAAGGCGGCACGCACGTGAATGCTGTGCAAAAAGTCATTCATTCGTATGAGCATATAAATCCGGAATTGGTCGGTAATTCGCGGCGAATTCTTATCAGCGATCTAGCGGGCCGGAGCAACATTGTCATGAAAGCCAAGGAACTTGGTTTCGAGGTTACGAATGACACCTCCGAATTGAAAGTGATCCTGAATCGCGTCAAGGAATTGGAGCACCAGGGTTACGAATTCGAAGCCGCCGAGGGATCGCTCGCGCTACTCATTCGGAAAGCGCTGAAGCACGAGCATGCACCGTTTAAAGTGGACGCTTACCACGTATCCATGCGGCGAGACGGCCAAACCTCGACCTGCGAAGCCACCGTGAAGGTGCGCGTGGGGGAAAAGCGAGCCCACACCGTCTCTGATGGCGACGGACCGGTCAACGCACTGGATGCGGCATTGCGAACAGCGTTGGTTAAGTTCTTCCCCGCGCTCGAGAAGGTCCAGTTAACCGATTATAAGGTTCGGATTCTCGATACGGGAACAGGAACTGCCGCCAAAACGCGAGTGCTACTGCAATCAACGGATGGCCAGGAAGAGTGGAGCACGGTGGGAGTTAGCGAAAATATCGTCGAAGCAAGCCTTCAGGCTCTCGTGGATAGTATTGAATTGGCGTTATTGAAAACATCTTGACATATATACATCGTGCTGTATATGTAAGAAATGAAAAGCAAACGTCAAAAATCGGTGCCGATGACACTTCGGGAGACGTCGGTGGCTTACGGGTCGACGGTAGAGGACGCGAAAGCGATGATCCGCACGCAAATCTATCTCACCCGAGCGGAGCATGATTTCCTGCAATCCGAAGGGGCTCGGCGTAATGAACCGATGGCGGCCGTAATCCGCGGGCTGATTGACGAGAAAATGCAGATTCCCGAGGATGCCTGGACTAATAACCCCTTGCTCGCGCCAACAGTGGATGATCCGAATTTCGAAGGCCGGGAGGATAGTTCTTTGAACCATGATCATTATGCCTACGGCGGACCGAAGCAGTATGAAAAAGTGAACGGGAAATGGGCCCTCCTTCCACCGCTGGATGAATGAAACTTTTTTTCGCGGATGCCGGATTCTGGATCGGTCTTCGAAATCGGACTGATATTAATCATCGCCGCGCGCTCAGAATTGCAGAGAAGGTGATGCATCAGCGTGTAAGTTTGTTGCTTACACCGCTGGTCTTTGCCGAAGTCCATGCGCATTTTGCGCGCAGCCTCCCGATACGAGAGCAAGTGATTCGTGATTGTTGGGAAAACCCGATCGTGAAGGTGGAGCAAGCCACGCCTTCCGATCAAACTCAAGCGATGCAAATCTTACGCGCTCACAAAGACAAAACCTTCAGCTTCTGCGATGCTGTTTCCTTTGCTGTGATGTTGCGCCTCGAGATAACCACCGCACTTTCGTTTGATGAACATTTCCGCCAGTTCGGGCGCTTTGACGTACTCGGTGGCAATTCCCGTTGACCTTCTTCATGTCCGAAATTCCCAAAACATACGACCCGGCCACTGTTGAAACGAAGTGGTACCAATATTGGATGGAGCAGCGTCTTTTTATGGCCGACGCGCATTCGAGAAAAGCCGCTTACAGCATTGTCATCCCGCCGCCGAATGTCACTGGCATCCTGCACATGGGCCATGTCTTGAATAACACGATTCAGGATATTCTCGCGCGGAAGGCTCGCATGGAAGGCAAGGAAGTCCTCTGGCTTCCGGGGACGGATCACGCGGGAATCGCGACACAGGTGGTCGTCGAGAGGAAGCTGAAGAAGGATGAAAAAATCACGCGGCGTGATC
>DASYTB010000464.1:0-2606 GCA_036002705.1 Verrucomicrobiia bacterium | reverse complement strand
ACGTGAAAATTCAGTGCTCTGAGAATCGGTTTTCATGGATGGTCATCAGTTCGCCATGATCGCAGCGGGAGGTCAAGGAACTAACTTCGTTCACCGTTCGTCGGCAGTTCGGGTGCTTGATACTACCACCCATGGAGCGCGGACATTCTTGTCCGCAAGTCCAGAAGGAAAGATAGCACTGCGGACATCAACAATCTGCGACGACCTGAAAATCTGTATAATTCCGCCACCCCTCCTGAATACTTGCGGACAAGAAGTTCGCGCTCCACCCGTTCTGACTTCTAATGACCAAACGCGTTGGTGGCGGTATCAGGATTCGCCCCGACGGTTCTGGATAGTTCTGGCTCTTTGGATGGCGCCTCAGCTCAGGCACTTGATCTTTGCGCGGGGCGGCACAAGACTCGGGCCATGGAGAATACGTGGCAGGCGCATGTAGTGGTGCTCGGGGCGGGCTTCGGCGGGTTGACCTTCTGCCAGCATTTGAAGCACCCGAACGCGCGCATCACCCTGATCGACCGGCAAAATCATCATCTGTTTCAGCCGCTGCTTTACCAGGTCGCCACCGCCGGCCTTTCCGCGCCCGAAATCGCCCAACCGATTCGCGCGATTCTGCGGGACCATCCAAACCTGACGGTACTCATGGAGGAGGTCCAGGATATCCGCCTGGTGGAAAACACGGTCGTTCTCGGAAACGATTTGCTCAAATATGATTACCTTGTGATGGCTCTGGGCGGTATTACCACTTACTTCGGCCATCCCGAATGGGAAGCGCTCGCGCCCGGCCTGAAAACCCTTGATGATGCGGTGAAAATCCGGCGCGAGATCCTGCTGGCGTTTGAGAAGGCCGAAACCGCGCACAGCCCCGAGGAGCGCGAACGCTTAATGACCATTGTGGTGATCGGCGGCGGGCCGACCGGTGTTGAGCTGGCCGGCGCTTTTGCCGAATTGGCTCGTTATGTCCTCTGCCGCGATTTCGATCGCATCGATCCACGCAAAGCGCGGGTTATCGTGATTGAAGCGAGCTCCGTCATTCTCTCGCATCTTTCGCCTGATCTGGCGTCGCGCGGACAACAACAATTGGAACATCTCGGCGTCGAGGTGCGAACCAACACTCGTGTTACCGCCATCCGCCCCGGTTGTGTCGAAACTACCACCGGCCCCATCTACGCCGCCAACGTCGTCTGGGCCGCTGGTGTCGGCGCCACTCCGCTGACCAAAAAACTCGGCGTCGAACTCGACCGCGGCGGACGCGTAAAAGTCCTACCTGATCTCAGTGTGTCAGGATTTCCGAATGCCTTTGCCATCGGCGACATGACGACGCTGGTGGACAAAAACGGAGTGGTCGTCCCCGGCGTCTCGCCCGCTGCGATGCAGGAAGGGCGGCACGTGGCCAAAATCATTCGCGACGAACTCGACTGGCCCGGCGCCAAACCGCCCCGTTCCGCCTTCGCCTATTTTGATAAAGGCACCATGGCCACGATCGGCCGCTCCGCCGCCGTCGCGAAAATTGGCGATTTGGAAATCAGCGGTTTCTCCGCCTGGATTGCCTGGCTGTTCGTCCATCTCATTTTTCTGGTTGGCTTCCGCAACAAACTCGCCGTCCTGATGCAATGGTTCTACTCCTACCTCGCCTACCGCCGCGGTTCCCGAATCATTACCGGCCTGACCTTCCGCCAGCCAGCCGCCGATGCGCGCATCCCAGCGGCTCCGCAGAACCCAGAAATGCCCCGGGCAGTTCAGTAGATTCG
Organism: Verrucomicrobiia bacterium; assembly: GCA_036002705.1. Classification (GTDB taxonomy): domain Bacteria; phylum Verrucomicrobiota; class Verrucomicrobiia; order Limisphaerales; family SXQI01; genus DASVNK01. The sequence continues at coordinate 858 of DASYTB010000464.1, read as the reverse complement.
TCGGGAGCGCTCGCTTCCCTGCAGGTCGCAGCCCAAATTTCCTTCGACTTTGTTCCGCGAAATGCAACTTTCCATCCGTGCTGCCGCTGAGAGCATCGCCGGTTACGGAATGGTTCGCGAAAACGTTCGAGGAACCGACTCCGGCGCAGCTCGCGGCCTGGCCAAAGATCGAGGATGGGAAAAACGTTCTGATCATTTCTCCCACCGGAACGGGCAAAACGCTGGCCGCGTTTCTGGCTATCCTGAACGAACTCGCCTTGCTCGAAACTGAAGGGGCGTTGAAACCGTCGATCTACGCGATCTACATCTCTCCACTGCGCGCTCTCAGCTATGATTTGGAAAAGAATCTCCAGTCGCCTTTGCGCGCCATCTATGGAGTAAAACCGCCCATTCGTGTCGGGCTGCGATCCGGAGATACCTCCTCGTACGCACGCCAACAGCAATTCCTTTCGCCGCCGCACATTCTGCTCACAACGCCCGAGAGCCTGAGCATCCTGCTGAGCCAGACGCGCTGGCTAACCGCTCTCTCCACCGTGCGGTCGATTGTCATCGATGAAGTCCATTCGCTCGCCGAGAACAAACGCGGCTCCCATTTGACGATCAGTCTTGAACGGCTCGAAGAGATTGTCCGCACAGCCGCGCCTCCAAAATCCGGACAGGCGAGCGAAACGCCGCGAAAACCGCAACGCATCGGTCTCTCGGCCACCGTTGCGCCGCTGAACGAGGTGGCGGGCTTTCTCGTCGGTACCGACCGCTCCTGTGAAATCCTGGACGTCAGTGCCGCCAAAAAGTTGGACCTGCGCGTTTATTCGCCGTTGAGCCGAAATCCTTATCCACCGTCCGGCTATACCGGCGAGC
>DASYTB010000463.1:0-10016 GCA_036002705.1 Verrucomicrobiia bacterium | reverse complement strand
TGCGGAAAAACCGAGAAATTTTTATTCTCCGGTTTGGCTGGCGCACCGCACGCGCACTTGCCTTCAATCACATTATAGAAATGCACCGCGCCGTCGCTCATCGGCCACGTTTATACCGCGAAACCTCTCGCAACGCAAAACAGCGTGAGCGGATCGCCGCAGTGTCCGAGTATCAAGCCGTCCTCAACATCGATAAATCATGCCGCAGGTCCGGGCGGATTGGACGGGTATCGAGCAGGTAGGGATTGACTTGCCTTCTGGCTTCCCCAGCGCAACCTTCGTCCGGTGGCGGAAAAACAAACCATCCACGAGAGCATTGGCGGCTTAAACGCCTTCCGCAAAATCTCCGAAAATTTCTACAACCGCGTTACCACTGACCCGATTTTGCGGCCGCTCTTCCCCAAAAAATCGGAACACGCCAGCGAACGCCTCGCTTTATTTCTCGCGGAAACGTTCGGCGGTCCGAACGAGTATTCCCGCCGTCGCGGAATGAAGTCGCTCCAGGAAATGCACGCCCGGTTTCAAATTGACGAAGAACAAATCAAAGCATGGAAGACCCACATGCTGCGCGCGATGCAGGACGCGGCCATTCCCCGGCCCGCTTTGCTCGCGATGCGCGCTTACTTTTGCGGTCACGCCTCGTCCGTGGATTCCGTGGACTCGCTTTGGAAATTACCCGCTACCGAAATCCGCCGGCACCTCAAAGAAAATCCTTCCGTCGGACCGCGCCTTCTGCACCGCGCTTGCGGCTCCACGGGCCATCTCGATTTAGACCGCGTGCAATTCCTCCTCGAAGCTGGCGTCGATCCCAACACCGCCGACAGCTATGAACACACCGCGATCTATTTCGCGGCCAATTCAAGCTCCTCCCGCGGCGAAATCGTCCGCGCGCTCCTCGCGCACCGCGCTTCCGTCAACGTTCATTGCGGTCCGACCCAAAGCACGCCGCTGCACATGGCCGCCCGCCGCGACAACATCGCAATTGGCAAGCTCCTCATCGCCGCCGGCGCGGACCTGGAAGCCCGCGACATCAAAGGGCATACCCCGCTGAGACGTGCCCTCAATTGCCGCCAGCCCGGCATGACCCAACTCCTCACCGCCAGCGGCGCCAACCTCGACGCTCCCGATAAAGCTGGAGTGACCCCGCGAGAATATGCCGCTACCAAAGCAGCTTCGCGCAAGCTTCACGCACCCCTGGTTTGATATTGTCCGCCGCCCCTTGCCCTACCCGGAAGACCGCGCGCCCAGGAAAGCGGACTGGATTTTCCGAAAAACTTTAGAGATTCTGCCAGCACGCATGAATCTCCGTCACATTCTGCTTCCACTTCTTTGGGCGCCCATCGCCTTTGGCCAGGCGACACCCACCGTCAAGCAAGCGCCGCCGCCGGGAATTTCCATTCCCGCCGCCGAGGCGGCCGAATTGAATGCTGCCTTGACGAATTTGGGTCAGCAGATTGAGGCCTTGCGCGCCACCCGGAAATCGCAACCAGAGTTGCTGGCGCTTCTACCCGACATCGAAATTTTCCACAGGGCGGTGCGCTACGCGCTCTCCTCCGGCGAATTTTTCAAGCCTTCGGAATTTACGTCGGCCAAAGCGCAACTCGGGCTTGGGTCGGAGCGGGCGCGGGAGTTGGGCGATCTGAAAGCATCGTGGACCGAGGCGACAGGGCCGCTCGTTCGTGGTTACCGATCTAGGATCGACGGCTCCGTGCAACCGTATGGGTTGATCGTTCCGGATGACTGGAAACCGCGGGACGCTAAAGCGCGGCCGCTCTATCTCTGGTTTCACGGCCGGGGCGATACGCTGACCGAGGTTTCGTTCATCGCCGGCCGGCTTCATGGGAAGCGCGAGTTCGCGCCCCCGAACGCTTTTGAGCTGCATCTCTACGGCCGTTATTGCAACGCGAGCAAATTTGCCGGTGAAGTCGATGCTTTTGAGGCGATGGGGGATGTAATGAGGCACTACAACATCGATACGAACCGGATCGCCGAGTTGGGATTTTCGATGGGCGGCGCAACCGCGTGGCACATGGGCGCGCATTATCCCGGATCGTGGGCGGTGGCTTCAGCCGGCGCGGGTTTTGCCGAAACCGCGATTTACGCCAATGTTTTCGATCAGAAGAAGACTCCGCCTCCACAGTGGGAGCAGACACTTTGGCGCTGGTACGACGCGACCGATTACGCAGCGAATTTTGCCAACTTCCCGATGATCGCGTACAGCGGCGGAATCGATCCGCAGAAACAATCCGCCGACATCATGGAAAGCGCGCTGGCGGCTGAAGGGCTGAAGCTGGAGCGCTTGATCGGTCCGAATACCGCTCACAAGTATGAACCCGAAACGAAAAAGGAACTATCAAAGCGGATCGACGCCTACATTGCGCAAGGCCGCGATCCTTACCCGCGTGACATTCAATTCGTGACCTACGCGCTGCGGTACAACGAATGCAAATGGATCACGATTGATCGATTGGGAAAGCATTGGGAACGCGCGGAAATCAAAGCGCATTGGGGCGATGACGGGCTGGATGTTAAAACGACGAATGTAACCGCCTTCACGATTACCCTTCCGCGGAATCGCAATCCCAATCGCGTAATGATCGATGATCAGCGGGTCGGCCCAGGCGCAGGGGAAAGCTTTTGCCGGTTGCAGGGAAAATGGCAACGAGTGCCGCCCGATTTTGGAGGCGGCATGCACAAGGTTCATGGCCTCACCGGTCCCATCGATGACGCGTTCATGGATTCGTTTGTTTTCGTTCGACCAACCGGCAATCCGCTGAACGCCCAGACGGGCGCATGGGCGGCGAGTGAACTGGACCGCGCCGTTGTTGAATGGCGGCGTGTTTTCCGCGGAGATGCGCCGGTGAAGAGCGATACGGAAATAACTGACGACGACATTGCCAACTGCAATTTGGTTCTATGGGGCGACCCTTCGAGCAACAAACTCCTGGGCAGATTTCTGGCGAAACTCCCCTTGAAGTGGACTGTGGACGAACTCACTCTGCAAGGCCACACCGTCGATGCTTCCAGAAACATGCCGATTGTGATTTTTCCCAATCCGCTAAATCCAAAACGCTACATCGTTCTCAACAGCAGCTTCACTTTCCGCCAGGGCAGCACCACCTCGAATTCGCTGCAAACGCCCAAGCTTCCGGATTGGGCAATTGTTGATCTGCGCACCGCGCCCGATGTCAAATGGCCCGGACTGGTTGCCCACGCGGGATTTTTTGATGAGAATTGGCAGTGAGTTCGAATCGATGGCAAATCGGGTTTTATATTCGATCTACTCGCTTCGGTAATCAGGGAAGAACGCAATCACGATTGATCTTGTCCTTCCCAGCGCTCGCCACTAAATGACTGTTTCATGAAGCCTCGCAATGACCGTTTGAATCGACGTGCCTTTCTTAAGACGACCGCCTTGGCCGCAGGAGCTTTGTCCGTGAGCGCGCCATCAGCTCTCGTCGCCGGGGTCGTCGGAGACAAGAAGATCAAGCTGGGGCTGGACAATTTCTCCGTCCGGGCGATGAAATGGAAAGCGGATGCGCTGATCGATTACGCGGCCAAGCTCAAAACCGACTCGCTCTTTATTACCGACCTCTTCGCCTTTGAAAACTTCGACGAAAGTTATCTGACGCGCCTCCGCCAAAAAGCCGCGGACCTGGGACTGCAGATTCATCTCGGCACGTGGAGCATCTGTCCGACCTCGAACTCCTTTAGGAAAGATTGGGGGACGGCCGAAAAACATCTGGCGCTGGGCATTCGCGTGGCCAAGGCGCTCGGCTCGCCGGTGGTTCGCGTGATCCTGGGGCGGCAGGATGATCGCAAAACACCGGGCGGGATCGAAGCCCGGATTGCAGACACCGTGAAGGTCTGCAAAGCGCTCCGGTCGCGAGCCATGGATGCTGAGGTGAAGATCGCCGTGGAAAACCATGCCGGAGATATGCAAGCCCGCGAGTTGGTCCATTTGATCGAAGCAGCCGGAAAGGAATACGTCGGGGCCAATATGGATTCTGGTAACGCGGTCTGGACTTTGGAAGAACCGCTGCTGAGCCTCGAAATTCTCGCGCCTTACGCGCTCACCACCAGTCTGCGTGATTCGGCGATTTGGGAATCCGAACACGGCGCGACCATCCAATGGACCGCCATGGGCGAGGGAACAGTCGATGTAAAAGCCTATTTCAAGCGCTTTGCCGAGCTTTGCCCGGACATTCCCGTTCACATCGAAACGATCTCCGGCTCGAACCGCGAATTCCCTTATCTTCAAACGGAGTTCTGGCAACTCTTTCCTAAGATGCCCGCTGGAGATTTTGCCCGGTTTATCGCGCTTGCGAACCGTGGGAAGCCGCGCCCGGCGTGGAAAGCGCCTGAAGGCGTTTCGCGAGAGCAGGCCGAGCAGGACTTTCAGAAAGATCAGATCGAAAGAAGCATCCGCTATTGCAAAGAGATGCTTGGCCTTGGCTTAAAGGCTTGATCAGGCGAACTCGAAACAGTTGGCCTGCTGAAACTGGACAACCCTGGCGGCGGCGCTCGCAAGGTCTGGCACCACGAAATCGATGTGCCCCGTGCCGTTCCACGGCGATTTGATTAAAACCGAGGTGCAGCCGGCGTTCTGCGCCGCCTTTGAATCCTGCCATTTGTCGCTAATGACGAAGGAATGATCCAGACTCAGTTGCCAGGTGTAAGCGGCTTCGCGGAAAAGTCCCGGCTTCGGTTTGCGGCACGGACAACGGTCGGCGTCATCGTGCGGGCACATCATGATGTCATCCAAAAGAAAGGTCTTCATGACGAGTGCGTGCATCAGATCGATCTCCCGCCGGGAAATATAGCCTCTGGAGATTCCCGGTTGATTGGTCGTTGCGATCAAGAGGAAGCCTGCTTCTTTCAGGCGCTTCAACGGTTCAGTCGCGGCCCGGTTAAGATTAAGCTCATTCACGCTTCTGGGCGCGATTTGATATTGGGCTTCAATTTTCGGAAGATTTAAAACCCCATCCCGTTCAATAAAAACTGCTGTTCTCATACGCGTTCCTTGCTAAGCAGGCACCTCGCCAAACTCGCAACCCGCTGACTCGCAACAGCCTCACCCACGATCTTCTTGAGTCTGCTACCGCAATTCTCAGAGCTGCTTTCCGTGCGCGTCTGTGAAAGCACATTTCACAGGGTGCTAAAGTAGCATCGGCACAATCCCTGAATCCCTTTAAATCCACCGAGGGAGAGCCAGACGGCGACGCTTCAGTTCCACGCATTCGCGTGGGGAGAGAAGGCCGACCAAAAGAAAGACTGGAGAGGCGCGAGTTGACGCAAACCTGTCCAACTGCGGTAATGCTCTGGTGCGAAGCGCGACCTTCATCCGCCTGGGAACCGTCTTGTTGCTAATTTCCTGGGTGTCGTCAGCGATGACATCACCTTTTCCAGAAATCATCGTCACGAATGATTTTGAACTGGCGGCCGGAACGAATGCCACTCGCCTCGTCGTGCGAGCCAGCCACATAACCATTGATGGGAAGGACGCGATCCTGACGGGCCCCGGACGAATCGGTGATACGAACAGCCTGGAACGCGCCGGAACGGGAATTCTGATCGAGGGTGCTATCGACGTTACCGTGAAGAACGTCCATGTGCATGGATTCGCGACTGGGCTTCTTCTTCGCGACGCTCAAGCTGTTTTAGTGACGGGCTGCGATTTTTCCGATAATTACCACAATCCGGCGCATGGCTGGGGCGACTTGCCGCCGCGCGGCGGAATTTTATGCGAGCGAGTGAGGCAGAGCGTTATTCGCGACAACCGTGCGAATCGCGTTTGGAATGGCCTGCTACTGATCGAGTCGGATGATAACCTCGTCGAGGGAAATGATTTCTCGCATTGCTCGAATACGGCGGTGAGCCTTTGGAAAGCTTCGCGTAATCGTTTTCTGCAAAATAATCTCTCCTATGGCATTCGGATCGATCGCGCGGCTGGCGAAGTCCATGCGCGCGATTCGACGGGCGTGCTGATCGAGACGGGTTCAAACGGTAATTATTGGTTTCGCAATGATGTCACTTATGGCGGCGACGGGATTTTCATTCGCCCGCTGAATCGCTGGGTTTCGCGCGGAAATATTTTCGTTGAGAATGACACCTCGTTTGCCAACAACAACTGCGTCGAGTCGTGGAGTCCGGGAAATACTTTCATCCGGAATAAGGCGAACCACGGCAGCTACGGTTTTTGGCTGGGCGGAAGTGATGAAACGGTGCTCTTTGGCAACGAAGCGGCGTATAACGGCCTGACTAATGGAAATCACAATGCCCCTGAACCAGGATTCCGCCACGGAGGCATTGTGATCGTCGGAGGCTCTTCCAGCCATACCGTCATCGATGGAAACGATTTGCATGATAACAACGGAGCCGGTCTTGCATTCCGCGGCGACGTTTCTTCGCAAGGGCGCAAATGGAGAACCGAACATTGGGTGGTTCAGCGGAATCGAATCGCGAACAACCGATATGGCATCTGGGGCCGATGGGCCGAAACAATCACCCTCGCCGCGAATGTTTTCACAAACAACGCGCAAGCCATTTACCTGACGAACGTTTCCGACCGGGTAGATCTTCCAAACGCGAGTGCAACCGCAACGGCTCCGATTGCCATGCTGATCGGTCCTGACGTCGGGATGGTCGGACAGTCAATCCGTTTCGATGCTTCACAAAGCCGTGATATCTCCGGCGGTGCTCTGAATTTCCACTGGTGGCTCGATGGACCGGCGGGGGCGAGTGCTGTGCTCGAACGGATTTTTAACCGTCCTGGATTTTACCGGATTGGTTTGACCGTGGATAATGGTGAACTTGCGGCTCTTGCCTGGCGCGATCTGCTGATCGCCGCGCCCGTCGCGCAAGAATTGGGCACCGAAGGTCAGGCCTCGTTCTGGGGCTTTGAGTTGGAAGGGAATGATGGAACGGGTCGAGTTAATTTCGAGGATGACCCGCATGGGATTGTGGGCATGCAATGCCTGCGTTTCACTCCGAATCCGTACCCCGGCGCTTATGCCGCGGCGATTTATCCCGGCAAACGCAACGCCGGGTGGAACTTTGCTGGAAAGAAAATGATCCAATTCTGGATCAAAGTGGAAAACCCAAACCTGCCCGGCTTTCAAAACGCCGGGCCGCTGGTGCGGTTGCTCGGACAAGGAGGGCAGATTGAGCTGAAGCCCGCCAAAGATGCCAATCTCCTGAATGATCCGCCATTCAGCGAAGCCCGATGGCTCTGGATGCCAATGGCGATTCCGATTGAAGGGGATTCCCAGTGGGAACGAAAAACAACCGGTGAGATCCAACTCGACCGGATCGAAGCGATCAGCGTTTCACTCGACTCGTGGGGAGCAGATCCGTTTACCGTGTGGCTGGATGGATTAAGTATCGAGTAAGCTAACTCAAGCCGCAAGTTGCCCTTCCATACGTTCGTGAGCAAAGCGTTTACCAGGGAATCCGATGATGATAATGAGGGCGCGCTTCCACGTCCGCGCGCGCCGCTTCCTCAAGGAGTGAAGAATTATATTACCGCCGAAGGCGCCCAACGTCTGCGCGAGGAACTTGCGGCGCTTCTCGAAAGAGCCCATTCCTCTGAGAAGCCAGAACGGAAGCCACTCCGTGACGCGCGGATGCGGCAGCTTCAGGAAATAATCGGTTCTTTGGTCGTGGCCGAGGTTCCCCACGAACGGGATGTTATTCGGTTCGACGCGCGCGTCACGGTCCGACGCGAATCGACCATTGAGACTTATCGGTTGGTCGGGATTGATGAAGCCGATCTTGATCGCAACGAAATTAGTTGGCTCTCTCCGCTGGCCAAGGTTCTTCTCGGCAAACACGCCGGGGATCGGATTGTTTTCCGGTCACCTTCCGGGATGGAGGAAATCACCGTTCTATCAGTTGACTATTAGAAGTGGCCTGTGAACAGGACTTGCCTCGGCCCGCTCGATCAGTACCTTGTCAACCATGCGCTCGGAACAGATTGACGCCACGAATATCCCGAACCGAATTGCTCAGCTTGCCGGGAAGGTGCTGGATGGAGAGAAACTCACCCGGCCCGAAGGTGAATGGCTCTTCGCGCTCGAAAGCAGCGCGGACATTTACACGTTGCTCTCTTGGGCCAATCGAATTCGTGAGCACTTCAAAGGAAACAAGGTCCATCTCTGCTCGATCGTGAACGTCAAGGCGGGCGGTTGTTCCGAGAATTGCAAATTTTGCGCGCAATCGGCGGCTTACCAGACGGAAGCACCGCGCTATGGCCTGGTCGATTTGCCCCCGGTGTTAGCCGCAGCCGATGAAGCAAAGCAGAACGGCGTGACCGCCCTGGGGCTTGTCGCCGCGTGGAAAGGACTCGACGAAGGCCCTGTTCTCGATGAGATCTGTGGTCGTTTGGAAGAACTGAAGGCCAGCGGCAAAGCGCGTCCGGATGCATCGCTGGGGATCATCAAAAATCGCCGTGTCGCCGAACGCCTGAAATCAGCGGGCCTCGAATGCTACAATCACAACCTGGAGAGCTCCCGGCGATTTTTTGGGAACGTCTGCACGACGCATTCCTATGAGGACCGTGTGGAGACAATCGAGCATTTGAAAGCCGCCGGGATCAAAATCTGTTCCGGTGGAATTATCGGAATGGGCGAGACCTCCGCGGACCGGTGCGACCTGGCCTTTTCCCTCCGCGACTTGGGGGTGAACATCGTCCCGATCAATATTCTGAATCCCATCAAGGGGACGCCATTTGAGGACCGCCCATCGCTTCCTCCGCTCGAAACACTCAAGACGATCGCATGCTTCCGTCTCGTTTTACCCAAACAGGAAATCATGATCGCGGGCGGACGGACCGTGAACTTGCGCGATTTGCAGAGCATGATCTTCATGGCCGGCGCGAGCGCGTTGATGGTAGGAAATTACCTCACCACGCTAAATCAGCCGGTCGAGAAAGATTTACAAATGCTCCGCGATCTGGGTCTCGACCCTAATTGGGACAAACACGGTTTCAGCGATCAGGAAGACGAATCGGATCGCTTGGACGCTGTCCCGCGCCGGGATGAGCTTCCGGTTCCGGCCTGATGGAGCGCCTTGGGAAAAATAAAGGCCGCTACCACGGTGAAACGATTGATATTGATGCGCTGCTGCGCGAATTGCATCTCGCCGCAAAGGCGACCGGCTGGGAAGACGATATCTTTCTGGACGCTCCGGAAACCACTTTGCGCGCTTATCGTCGCTCGACTCCCGGCTCGGAACGAAACCTTTATCTTTCGACCGGAATCCATGGGGACGAGCCCTCGGGTCCCAAAACTATGCTCCGCTTGTTCGAGGAGAATCGTTGGCCCAAGGTCAGCCTTTGGGTCGTGCCGTGCCTGAATCCCACCGGCTTTCGGCTGAACACACGCGCGAATAAACAGGGCATTGACTTGAATCGGGATTACCGCCAGGCGACGACCCTGGAGGTCAGCGCTCACACCTCTTGGCTGAAGCGCCAGCCGCCATTCGATCTGACGCTGGTTCTCCATGAGGATTGGGAAGCAAACGGTTTTTATGTGTATGAATTGAATCCCGAAAACCGTCCAAGCCTCGCCGAGCCGATCGTAGAAACCGTCCGATCCTTGTGTCCGATCGAAACTGCGGAGTTGGTGGACAATTTCTCGTGCAAGGCGGGAATAATCCGCCCCATGGTCCAACCAGAGGAGCGGCCGCAATGGGCGGAAGCGATCTACCTGATCGTGAACAAATCACGCCAAAGCTACACGCTCGAAACGCCGTCTGACTATCCCCTCGAATTGCGCATAAGAGCACACTTGCGCGCGGTTCAAGAGGCTATGCACCGTTTTGAAAGTGACGGAGTTAAGCCGGGTTAGAAGAAGAAGGCTTCCTTGGCAGACACTTTGCAGATGGAGCGCGGAATCAGTCCTTAACAAAGTTCCGCGCGGGCAACCATAAAAAGCGGGCCGGACGGCGAGCGTTCCGATCCAGCCAGCCGATTTCCAGAACTCGTTCTTTGATCCCATCGCGCCAACCGTGACGGC
>DASYTB010000462.1:0-2918 GCA_036002705.1 Verrucomicrobiia bacterium | reverse complement strand
TTTCACTCTGCACGGCGACGGCTACGTCCCGCCTTTTAAAGCCAAGGAACGCGCTTACTGCGCCAAGAGTCAAAATAATGGCCGCGGCGAGCAAAATTCCGCGCCGTTTTTTGTTTTTCGCTTTTGTTGTTCCCATTAAGGTTTTTGTTAAGACACCGCCCTCGCGGATTTTGTTTCAAATTAGACGGTGGCCGGATAAGGCTGCTTCAGTCGGCGACTGGAAATGGACAATGTCGGCCGTCGATAATCACGTGGATTAGGGGCGAAGACAAGGATTCGTCCAAAAATTCACATCCATGTCACGGACCCGCATGCGAGCCATCGTGCCGGAATGAGTTCCGACTCACGCGAATAGAGGATTTGCTGGCCTTTGCTAGTGAATCTCTTGCAAACTGGGAGCACCGCTGGCTTGAACAAACCGTCCAATTACAAATGGTGGGTCGTGGGGATGCTTTGGTGCATCTGCGTGCTCAATTACGCGGACCGGCAGGCGATCTTTTCGGTCTTCCCCAAGCTCAAGGCGGAATTCGGGTTCGATAAAGTTCAACTGGGCCTGATCGGCTCGGCTTTCATGTGGGTTTACGCGGCAAGCGCGCCCTGCGCCGGGATCGCCGGGGACATTTTTCAACGGAAACATTTGATCCTGGGCGGCTGCCTGTTTTGGAGCGGAGTGACCATGATCACCGGCCTTTGTGGGAAGCTCTGGCAGTTTGTCCTGGTCCGCGCCGCGGAAGGTTTTGGCGAGACTTTTTACTTTCCGGCCTCGATGTCGATGCTAAGCGATTATCATTCCGGAGGAACGCGCTCTCGCGCGATGTCGCTGCACCAATCGAGCGTGTATGTCGGCACGATCCTCGGAAGTTGGTGGGGCGCATGGTTTGCGGAAAAGCATGGCTGGCGCGTAGGCTTCTACGTCTTCGGCGGCGCGGGCCTCGTGCTTGCGATCATCCTTTATCGTTTCCTGAAGGAACCGCCGCGAACCGGCGGGCAAGAAGCCGGCACCGATATTAGAGATCGCGTTTCGCTCGCCGAAGGTTGGGCGGCGATTTTCAAAGAGCCTTCGGCGATTCTGATCATGTCGGCGTTTGTCGGCGCGAATTTTGTCGCGACGATTTTTCTAACCTGGACGCCGACGTTTCTTGTCGAAAAGTTTGGGTTCAAATTGACTACCGCCGGGCTGAGCGGGAGCGTCTTTATTCACCTGGCCAGCGCGTGCAGCGTTTCCATCGCGGGCTTGCTCGCGGACCGCCTGGCGGCGCGAATGTCCGGAGGGAGGATGCTGGTGCAAATCAGCGGGCTGGTCCTCGGCTCTGGTTTTGTTTTCGTGGTCGGCCGGACCACCGATGTCGGGGCATTGATTTTCGCGATGATTATTTATGGCGCCTGCAAGGGCTTTTACGACTCGAACATCTTCGCCGCCATTTATGATATCGTTCCACCGCCCGTGCGTGCTTCCGCCGCGGGAATCATGAATACGGTCGGTTGGGGCGGAGGGGCGCTGGGGCCGCTGGCGGTCGGCTGGTTTTCAAAGCACGGCGGCGGCGCAAGTGAAATGGAGAATATGAGCCGCGCCATTTCCTCCTGCTCGGTCATTTACCTCGTGAGCGCCGCGTTGCTTGGCCTGGCGATTTGGCGATTTCCGAAAAAAGTCAAAACATCAGCGCCGAGGTAGGGGCGGGACCTGGCACCAATCCAATGGTCGCATCCCGTCTTTTAGCCATCGCCGACTCAAGCCTGTCCGATTCGGCAGGAGCGAAGGCACGACGAGCTTCTTCAGGGTTCATTGGCGCAATCTTAGAGAGTTGGGCCCCCCACTTTCGCGTGTCCAAACCTTATGCTTTGTCGAAGGTGGTATCTTTCGCTTTTCATGGAGGAATCCAACATTGCCTCGAGCCCTGGTCAACAATCGAGCAGGGCAAAAAAAAACGGCTCGAAAACTAAAACCTTTTGCGTGAATACGGTTTCAATGTTACCTCCACCTCCGCATGCCGCGCGAATCCTTTAGCGCCAAAGCGGAACGGACCGGGAAGTTGATTGAAGTGTTCCGGCAGACCTACCCCAATGCGCATTGCGAACTGAACTTTTCCAATCCTCTTGAACTCCTCGTTGCGACGATTCTATCGGCCCAATGCACCGACAAGCGAGTGAATCTGGTGACCGAGTCTCTTTTTAGAAAGTACCCCGCGGCGCGGGACTACGCGGAGGCGGATTTGCCTGGTCTGGAGAGCGACATTCGCACCACCGGTTTTTTCCGAAACAAAGCGAAGAACATCAAGGCCTGCGCGCGGCAATTGGTCGAGAAATACGGCGGTAAAGTTCCGCAAAAAATGGAGGAGCTGGTTGCACTCGAGGGCGTGGGCAGAAAAACGGCCAACGTGGTTCTCGGCAACGCTTTTAATCTTCAGGAAGGCGTCGTTGTCGATACCCACGTAACCCGGCTATCAAGCCGGCTTGGGCTGACCAGGGAAATCGATCCCGGGAAAATCGAGTCAGATTTAATGAAACTCGTGCCACGTGATCAATGGGCTCTTTTCAGCCATTGGCTTATTTGGCATGGCCGTCGGCGCTGCTTTGCGCGGAAGCCGGATTGTCCCGGCTGCGAAGTTCGCGAGCTATGTCCATCCCGCGATAAGGTCGGATGAGCCAGGAATGGTTCTATCTGCGGCAAGGTCCCGAGCGGCCTTCGTGGAACATGGCTTTTGACGAAGCCCTGCTCGAAGCCGTCCATCTCGCCGGCAATCCGATTCTACGCCTTTATGGCTGGAACGAACCAGCCGCGACTTTCGGCTACTTTCAGAAATGGGCCGAGGTTGCTTCCTGGATCAAGCTCCGGCCACTCATCCGCCGCCCGACCGGAGGTGGCCTGGTTCCGCACGACGCAGACTGGACCTACAGTTTGGTTTTTCCCCCCGATCATG
>DASYTB010000461.1:0-4314 GCA_036002705.1 Verrucomicrobiia bacterium | reverse complement strand
CGCATCCAGGTTGGCCAGGTCATAAACAAGCTCGTCGAGCGGATACGTCTCATCTTCCAGCGCCGCCGCAATGGCCAGGCCGTCGCCCTGCTGAAAAAAGCTGACGATTCGTCCGCGCGTCGTCGGCTTCCCTTCCTCATTAATCAGTTTCAGCCGCCGCCACAGCAGCGCCGTTCCGGTGGAAGTCGAAAGAGCCCTGCAGATTGGCACGAGGGAGCATACCGAACAATCATGCGGCAGGACATCGCGCTCAATCGGCTTGAACAAAGCAACCCCATGGCGATCCACCGGCGCCCGCATCGTTTGTTCGGCCAGGCTCACTTCCGCCACGATTTTGTGCGCCAGTTTTTTGAAGCGAACCACCGGCGTTTTCGCCTCCGCCATTTTCCGCTCGATCAGCGGCACCAGCTTGGATTCCCAAATCTCCTCCGGCGCCTGCCGGCTCGTCCAGTTGATCATCCGCCGAATCCACTTCGTGATGATCAATCGTCCGTCGTGCAACCGATCCGCCACCGTGACACTCCGCCCATGAATTTTGCCCGCCTCCGTTTCCTCCAGCACCGTCATGTGACCAAAACCAACCTTCTCAATCGCATGGCTCGCCGAAAGAACTGGATGCAGCACGAACCGCGGCTGTGTCGGCGCTGAATCGCGAGGCACACCTTCGTCTCTAACCTCGGCAGCACCCGCGGGATCGGCTTCGCTTTTGGAAACCAATTCAACCGCCCCGCGCTCAACATCGTCACTCTGCCCGCTCCGCGACTGAATAAAGATTTCTCCTAACCGCACCTCGCGCAGATCCGGGAAATCCTGCCACTCATGCTGGCTGTTCAAAATCTGGCGCAACCGTTTTCCCACATGCCGCGCGCGCTCCGCGTCTGTATGCAAATGGCATGGCACATCCGGATGTTTCAGCGACTCCTCGATCCCAAGAGCGATCGGCTTCGTTGTGAAAAGCCGTTCCTGCACCCGGACCGCCTCGTGAAATGGGTCGATCTCATTATCCGCCGCCGCGCCCATCAACCCGAGCAGCGCATTCCAATCCACCAGCCCGCCGCGAGAAAGATGCGCCGGATGCGCCTCGAGCAGCCGGATGCCGTTGGCCGTCACGATCACATAGCCCGTTTCATCCAGCCCGCGCCGGCCGGCGCGCCCGAACATTTGCAGGATCTCATCCGGCTTGATCTGCTGTTCAATATTATCCCGCCGATAAGATTCGCCCGCCAAGGCCACACTGCGCAGAGAAAAATTAATCCCAGCCGCCAACCCCATCGTCGCCACCACCACCCGGAGCTGGCCGGCCTTGGCCAACGGCTCGATCACCCCCGCTCGCGCCGCGTAGCTCAGGCCGCTATGATGATAAGCAATTCGGCTCTTAAGCATGCGGCCGAGATTCTCTCCCACAATCATCCGCTGCTCCTGCGAAAGCATCAGCGGATTCGGCGTCGGTAAAAACCGCGCCAGCTCGCCCGCCATCGATTCCGCCGCTTGGCGCCGCGGCGCGAAAATCAGGAGCGGCCCCAAATCCTCTGCCAGCACCTTGGCCACCAGCCGCGGCCAATAATTCCGAATTTGTGAAGGCACGTGGTAGCTCAAGCTGTTCGCATGCAACTCATCCAGCGGCACTGGCCGGAAATCCGTCCGGATATGCACCGCGTCGCGCCCGAGCCTCTTGAGCCATTTCACCACATCCTGCGGATTCGCCACGCTGCCACTCAGCAAGAGCAACTGCGTGTGCTGCGGCGCCATCGCCATCGCGATCTCGTAATTGAGCCCTCGATCCTCGTCTCCGAGCATTTGATACTCATCGATGACCAATAACGAAGGCCCCTCACCCCGAATCAGCCGGCTCTTTTGCGTCTCCAGTGTTGCGACAATCACAGGTGCATCCAGGTTCTCCGAAAGATCACCCGTGGAAATGCCCACGTCCCATCCGCGCGCCCGCCATTCCGCCAGCTTATCATTCGCCAAGGCCCGCGTCGGCACGGTGTAAATCGCCTGCCCGCGATTCTTTCCCTGGTTGGACCAATGCTCGAAAATGAGCGTCTTGCCCGCTCCCGTCGGAGCGTGCACCACCACATCTTTCCCTTCCCGCAGCGCCGTGACCGCCTGCTGCTGCCACATGTCGGGAATGATCACCTGATGAAGCGATCCGAGGTTCTCTAACTGTTCCGCCAAGCCTCGCATAAGCCAAAGATAACGCACCGCCTGGCGAACCGCGAGAATTCCGCCTCATTCCTTTCGAGATCACGGGCTCCAAACGCAAGGGCTCAGTTTTGGTTCGTTTGGGTGGTGCGAGGCCCTGCCGAGTCCCTTCAGCCTCGAGCCATAGTGCAAGAAAGCTCGGCGGAGCCTCGCTCCACCGAACGCTTGAGGCGTTACTTCCAAATCTCTTCCTATTGCTCCCCTGCGACAACATGCTATGGTTTCTTCCCGTTCACGGGCCCATAGCTCAGCGGTTAGAGCAGGCGACTCATAATCGCTTGGTCACAGGTTCAAATCCTGTTGGGCCCACCACTTCGACTTCACTCAATGATTACAGGGCGAATCGGAAGAAATTCTGCTAGTCGCGTAGCTTGGTTTTTTGAGTGAATTATTTTCACTGTCCGGTTCCTGTCCGGTTCTGAACCTCCTGAAGGAGTTTCGGGAGTCTTGCCGCTTGGGAGTTTGGCTGAGGCGCGTTTTGCAAAGCAAAGCCGTTCCCAAATGTCTTGCACGTGATTAAAAGGACGGTAAAAGGCTCTCGTGAAAGCTCCTCGCGTGTCCCCTCCACGAGCAACCAAAACGCTAATTCGGCTCATCTCTCTCGTTTATCTGGTAACTAGGTTGACGAATATTGACGCAGCAGGCGGACCACTTGGCCCGTCTTCAGAGACAATCCGGGTAAAAGTGGATGGCAAAGCTCCCGACGACGTGAAGCCGCAGATTCAGAGCTACATCAAACGCGAACTCCGTTCGTTGAAGGACGTGGAAATAAGCGACGAAAAGCCTCAATATGAAATCCGCGTCGAAGCAATGGAAATTTCTACTAAGACTGCGGGTCGCACAAATCTGAACGGTTACGCCTTTTCAGCCCTCCTGTTGTCCCCTCTTCAACAGTTTTCCTCTCTTACGGAGAGCGCGAAAAACAGCTGCGACGAGGATTACTTGATAAGCAGGCATTTCTGATAGACCTTCACAGGATGTGCGTCGCATCGGTAGCCGATGTGCGGATGGTTTGCGAAAGGATCGTGATGGAGTGCGACGCGGACTTTTTCGAGTCGATCCGGGAAAGCAATCGGCGCGAGCGCGAGTTCTACAAGCAAAAGACCCTGCAACGATCAAGCCGTTGCCAGCCTTAATGGGCCGCGTCAAAAATCTCAAGATGCGCCTCCTGATCACCGCCCTTCCACCGGTGCAAGAGCTCGCGTTCAATCCTCTCCTTTTCTTCAATGCGCTCGGAGCGCGACGGACCGCGCATCCAAACCGGCTTAACAAAATCAATATCAGGCTGCCCTTTGTCGTAACCGAGCGACTCCCGCAATTGGGAGTGGCGTAGTTTGAGTTCAGCCGTACTTGTTTGCGCGTTTATCCACGGACGCACAGCCGCACAGAGCGGATGAAGGCTAGATAAGCTACCGTATTGATTCCAAATGAGTACCTCGCGTCATATGGCGGTTCATGCAAGGAATCACTGGCGAACCTGAAAATGCATTACCAAAATACGGGATCTGGTGGCCTGGCCCTTCCGGGACCCTTTTAATTAAGGGCGGAATCAGAGTTCTCATACCGCCGACGACGTGGTATGTACTAGCCTTTAATAACACGGCACCCTTGACACACTAAGATTTGAGTATTTATTTCGCGTCGTCCGAGTGCAAAGATTGATCCCTGACGATTTGAGAAATTCTAAAATACTAGTTTTCGTTGGCTGCGCCTGTATAGGGCTGGTCGTGCTCTTAATGAAGATCGGTTTGTCGAAGGAGCAAACCGGTTCGTCAAAGTTTGATGCTTCCGCACTTATCTACGGTTCCCCGAGCAAAAAAGAGCGATATGTGTTCGCCTTTGAGACCGACGATCGTAAGTACTGTGAACTTCACGGAAAACCGCTGATTTCGGAACTCGTGCCAGTTTTCTCAGACAGAATCGGAAATATTTTAACGACCGTGCTGCGCAAAGCTCCGCATGGCCGACTTGCCGCGAATGCCGGTTGTAGCGTGGCCAAGAGGGAGGACTGCGTAAGGGTCAATCGGTGCTCGGACTGCGTAGCGATTTCCGAAGCTTTCTTTCATTTTTCTCAAGCGGAAATCAACGTTATGGCGCAAGCACCATAGC
>DASYTB010000460.1:0-6057 GCA_036002705.1 Verrucomicrobiia bacterium | reverse complement strand
CACCCAATGCAAATAGTTTCGCTTTCATAAGGGCTATTCTCTGTTAGACACCGATTTCTGAAAAATGCTCCCAAAATCGAACTTTGAATTGAAACAGTGGATTTATTTTTGCTCTTGTGAATAGAATCACGCACCGATGAGGAGATACGCTGCGCTTCTATCGTGTCTTGGTTTCGCGACGCTCAGCGCATGGGCTGCGCAGGAAAATGATTGGCCGCAGCTTGCTCATGACTCGGCGCGAACGGCCCACACTTCCATCAAGGTTCCACCTCCGTATAGCGCGCGCTGGATTTGGTGCGGGCCGGAGCGAACTTTGCGAAATCGCGCGGTGAATCCCGCCTGGCCGGACGATCTCGCCGTGGGCACACACGCCGGATTCGACTATCCGATGCCGGAGAAGGTTTCCTTCACGCTCGCGGACCGCGCTCAGCCGGTGGTTGCTCGGGGCAAAGTTTTTGTTGGAGATATTGATGGCAAGATTTACGCGTTGAGCGCCGATGATGGCCGCACGCTCTGGATCGGAGAAAACCCCGGTGGCACATGCTCCGCGCTCGCGGTCGCGGATAATGTAGTGGTCGCAACCTGCGTTTCCGGCGGTATAACCGCTTTTGATTTTGAGAACGGCGCGCGCCGCTGGCGCTTAGATACACCCAAGGCAATCACAGGCGCCCCACTGGTCCTCGACGGCGCCGTTTTTTCCGGGTGCCATGACGGGCGCGTTTATGCGATTGAAGCAAAGAGCGGCAGGTCCGTTTGGGCCAGCGCTGATCTGGGCGCGCCCATAGTGGCCGAACTCTGTGGCGCGTCGGGCAGCGTTTACGTCGGCGCGGAGAACATGTATTTCCACAAGATCGACGCCGCGACCGGCAGGATTCTCTCGCGCGTTCGATTAAACGGGCAATCCTACCATCTGCTTCACCCGGTTTTACACGATGGATTGCTCTTCGTACAAACGGTCCAACCGATCTGCGTGGGCAGCGAATATGTGATGGAGGGCGTGATGCGCGACAGTCCCGATCTCGCCACCGAACAGGCGAACATCCTGCGCTGGTTGGCCGGCGATACGAACGGCGGCAAATGGCCGGACGCGTCCCCCGCCTGGCAGCATCTATTCGCGTTGCGTGCTGACGATCTCGCGGAAGCCTTCACGATTCCGAACGGCCCCGCCGACGGTTGCGGCATGCCCGCGCCACCTCCAACCGTTGATGACGAAGGCCGCGTCCTCGCGTGGTTCAAAACGGCCTATCCGACTCTTACCGCCAAAGGCAGCTTCGGCACCCGCTATTCGATGGATATCTCCGCTATCGACCAAAAAACGGGGCGGCGTATTCCCATCGATAACGGCGGACTCAGCGGCACCACGGGCGAGAGCGATAATCTCTTCTCGCTCAGCAGCGGCGGTGATCTCCTTTACCTGCGGCAACCGTTTCGCGGCACGAAGGTGATCAATTTGCGCCGCAGCACTTCTCATCTCATTCAAGCCGCGATTCGCATGCGCGACGGCGGCACCTGGTTGGCCGATATCGTGTATCGTGACCGAGGCGGCTTGCCGCGCTGTTCGCAACCGGCTCTGGCCGGGCGCGCTGCCGTGACCATTGCGGAGAATAAATTGTTCTTCACGGAAGAATACGGCGTCACCTGCGTCGAACATCGCGAGCCATGAACTTCCCGCGAATCGCCATTTCATTTTGGTTCGTTGCCGTACTTACAGCCTCGGCCGAACCCTGGGACAAATACCTGTGGGAAACCTGGCGCACGACGAAGATTCCTAAATCGAGCAATCCCCTGGAAGCGGAACTCTCTGCCGAGATTCAGAGAATTCTGGAGGCAGGTCCTCTCGCGCCGATTCGGACGGTCTATGCCGACTTGGAGCAAGACCCTTATTTCATGTATTGGCAGGGCGGCCGAATCATAACCACCCTGGCAATGGCCTGGCCGTGGGTGGACGCGGCGCAACAATCCGCTATCCGAAAGTATGTCCGCGCGGAACTCGACGATGAAACCCGTGGGCCTTGGTCGCCGAATGGATTCATTCCTTCGGACAGCGGCGCGCGCCGCGAATTGCATACCTTTCACGAAGCTCGCGGATGGGACCGCTACTGGCATATGTGGGGAAATAAGAAACCGGTCGCGGGCAGTCTCTACGGCCTCTGGCTTTATGCAGATCGAGCTGGAGACTGGGAGCCGATCAAAGCCCATTATTCGCAGCTCGCGAATCTCTACGCGCGCAAAATCGATCAATGCGTCCTCTACGGAACCATGGGCGCGAACATCGCGATGGCCCGCATTGCCAGGCATTTCAACGACCTCGCACTGAAGAATCTCGCCGTCAGTAATTCCTGTGCCGCCTTTCAAACGGGAACAAACTTCGATCTGGTGGAAACCGCAACGAAGGAATTCTGGAATGAACGCTACCAACCGCGCCAGCGCCGCGGCGTTTATCAAGGTTGGATGTTTCTGGACCTCTGCCCCGAGGTGGGGCGCTATCTCGCCGATCACGTCCAGGAACCCGTTCTCGAACGGCACCGCGAGGGGCTGAAGATGTATCCCCTCTTCTGGTTGCGCGAAGTGCCCTACAACTCCCGCTGGACCGGCGACGAGGGCCTCGGCATCCCGACCGAGCTCATGGGCATGATCGTGCCCGTGGAGCGCTGGGTCGCCAACGCCAGCCCGGACACCCTCAAGCTTTATACCCGCAGCGCCCCGATCTGCATTGGTGACTGCTATTGGATCGAAGGACTCATAAACGCCATTGAAGCCACCGGAAAAACGGAGTGGATCGAAGTGCGTCCGTGAACTCGAAAGGCCGGCAATTCCGTGAGCACGCGGACCTGCCTCAATTGTCGTGAGCCGCCGGCTTAAACGAAAAATGAATCCGGCCAGTGCTTTGATTTTCGCTCCGCTCCTGTTTGAGAATTCGAATCGCTGGGGTTTTCGGTAGAACTGCATTCAACAGATAAACACTCAGCTGCGGCTGATGGTGATTCTCGAAAGAGACGACGTGATCACCCGCCCGCATACTCGGATGTCGCGGGGACGCGCGCATGTTCACTTGAATATTTCCCGTCCCGTCCTTTAACTCAGGCACCAGATCAAAGGTCGCATCGAGGAATTCAAGTTTGAGCCTCTCCTCATCGAGCGCGAGCGCCAATTGCTTCACGAGCATTTTCGCGTAGCGATCGCCTTCGACTCGCGTGATTTTTCCATCGTGATCGCGATCAATCTGCCAGATCACCGCGTCCGCCACCTGGACGCCCGGATTCATATTGATCTGCACGCGGACCTCATCCGGCTTGATCTCGATCAACGTCGCTTCAAGGCACTCGTCAAGACGGTGCGCAAAAACCAAACTCGTCCCCGCGACCAAAAGGAACAACCAGGCAAACGTCTGCCAACGCTCAAAGCCGCCGCTCATTTCGGCCACCACTTTAGCCCGTACTCATTGGTCGGATCGCGATAAATCGTATGAATATGCTTCGTTGGCTCCCCGCCCAATCGCTGCGGAGCGTACTCGATCAGGACAGTTGGCCCCTGTATTCGGAAGTATGCCGCGGAGCCATTTTGCGTCGGACCACTCCAGGCGAACCAGGTCTGTTCCATGTCTTTTTTCACTTCCGCCATTTTCGTGGCTGCCATCGCTTCGTTCTGAATGCCGATCCATTCGCTCGCCAGGTCCAGCAGCATTTCGCGTTGTTTGTCATTCAACTCTGCTCCCTTGATCCCTTCCGGTTGAATCGTCTGTCCATCTCGCCCGGGCCCAAGCACCAGATCACGCATTTGCGCTCCGATAATCGCTTCTTTCCGCTGCGCTTCGCTGAGCGCGTTAATCAACGTAAACGCCTTATCATTTTCGCGCCCCAGCGGACGGGTCGTCTTCCCCTCGATCTCATAAATCGCCGGTTGCGCGGCGGTGTGACTCGGCGCCAGAGTTCCATTTTTTCCCGCGAGCGTAATATTCAGGGCCAGATGATGACCGCCGAATTGGATCATCCATGGTTCCGTCGCGGAGGGCTGTCCAAGAAACGACACAAAATACTGGTCCATACCGAACATCGCGCGACCATCCCTCTCTGCCTTGTGGAGTCGTTCGTCGGCCCCGACAATCTGCCGCACCTTTTCATAACCCACGCGGCTCAAAGCGGCCGCCAGCACCGCCCAAACCGCATCGCGCTGCCCTTGATTGAGATCCCCCATGCGCACTCCGGCTCGCGAGACCATGCTGACCGGCAAATTGGACCACCGCTTGCGCTGCGCCGCATCATTGAACGCGAACTGCGCCTTCTCCCGTTGCGCCGCATCGAGCGTCGTCAGAAAATGTTTTGCCGCCGCCTCAATTTTTCCCGCCGGAGAATCCGTCGCGCTTTGCCCCGCTTCCTCCGCTAAAACGTTGAAACCGGGTCGCGCCAGTATAAAAAGGATCGCCAGCAACAGGTGCTTTTGCATCGACGCATCAAACACCCCGGATTGAAATGTGTCAGCGAAAATTAAGTCATGAAATCGCCTGGGTGGATTGCTTCATAGCTTCCAGGAAAGCTAATACATTGCCTGCAAGCCGCTTCTAGTTGGAGGGGGTGGTTGAAAATATGGGAAGCACTGGCGCAAATCGAGGAAGTAACCCGGCAAGCCGAGATCGCCTGCTTGCGCGTTAGCCGCGTCGTCTTCGTGATTGAGGCAGGCCGCATTCAACCCCGGCCGGGCGCAACCAGGTCGAAGGCCCGATTGTCATGGGTATCGGCATGGCAGAAACGGGAGTTTTGTTGAAGCGCTGAACACGGCTGGACTGCTGATTATTGACGAACGGTCGATCATGGCGTTATCGAAGCTTGCCATGGGCGTTTCGCAAACGGCACCTGGAAGGCTCAGATTGGAGGCCGAGCGGTGTCTTCGAGGAACTTTGAACTTGAGATTCTCCCTGAAAAGAAGAACAGGTAATTGCCCGATGAGCGAAGAACGCATCTGTCTAATAGCCTGAAACTGACCAAGGAGGAATTGTGGACGCCGCACGTTTAGAAGAAAAATACAATCGTGAGCTGGAGGAAATGACCGACGAGATTCAAGCCGGCATTGCCTCGGGAAAATATTCACTGAGTGATTTCCAACGCGCTCTCAATGAAAAAACAAGGGAAGCCGTTGAGGCGACGGACACGCTGGTTCGCGAGAATCCGTGGGCCGCTCTGGGGATCGCGGCGGCTGCTGGCTGCCTGCTCGGGTACCTTCTGAGCCGGGATTAATCCGGGCTCGGCGCGTCCGCGCTGGGTGGGGGGAGGGCAGTCTCTTCGATTGCGGGCCGCTCACCTTTGGCGCTCTGGAGGCGTTGCATGGCGCCTTGGATGTTGTGAAGCGACTCCAAAAGGTCTTTGCGCGTTTGTTCGTCCGGGCTGCTCTGAGGATGGTTCACCAAGTTTTCAACTCGCTGCATTAATGCCGGGGTGCGCTTTTGCAGGCTGACCATTTGCTTTTCCCAAATCAGCTTCTTTTTCGCGCAGGCCAGGACCGCCTCCAAAAACTGAATATCTTCCTGCGTGGTGCGCCGGCTGCCGTACTTGGCATTCACGCCCGCCAGTTCGGTGTTCAGCGCGAGAATTGTTTTTTCGCAGCGCTCAATATCCTTCACCAGCGCCTGCAATTCCGAAATGATCGTTTGCTGCTGCCCCGCGACCTGGTGCGCCAGCTTGAGTTGTTTGGAAGTTGTCATGCCGGCCCCAACGACAGCCTCAAAAATCACTTGGCTTTGTTCTGCGCGAACTCGATGGAAGTGATCTGCCGGACGTCGAGCATGCGGAGTCCGCCCTCGCGCGGGTAGAACGAGGCGTGTTCTCCCGACGGTGAGATCAGAATGTAATCCGTGTGTTCGACGGTGAAGGTGCGCCCGTCCGATAGTGTAAGCGTGAAGAAGCCTTGATTTGCACTGAGGTCCTGTTTCAGTTCGAATGGATTCATTTTTCCTTTCCGAGTTCGACGCTCAGATTTCACGATCCTCCTACAACTCGCGAATCTTGATATTCTTAAAGCTCGCCGCGTCGTTGTGATAGGTGAGGAGGATGTGACCGCGAATGT
>DASYTB010000459.1:0-2966 GCA_036002705.1 Verrucomicrobiia bacterium | reverse complement strand
AAACGGGAAAAATCACCCTGAACGAAAAGCTCTTCCATAGCGATAACCCTGAACCGCTTGGCAATGGCGCTTCCATGAACTCTTACGCCACGCCTTCGCCCGTGATTGAACCCGGGCGCGTTTACGTGCACTTCGGCAGCTTCGGGACGGCGTGCCTGGAGACCGCGACCGGAAAAATGCTTTGGAAACGGGAGGACTTGCGCTGCCGTCATTATCGAGGCCCGTCTTCTTCCCCGGTGCTCTACGAGAACCTGCTTATTCTCACTTTTGACGGCGCGGATCTGCATTACACGGCCGCCTTGGACAAAAACACCGGCAAGACCGTCTGGAAGACGGATCGTTCCGTCGCCTGGAATGATGAAAATGTGCCCGGCCAGATGGCCAGAGACGGGGACCAGCGGAAGGCGCACAGCACTCCCTTGATCGCCATGGTCGCGGGCCAACCACAACTGCTGAGCGCGGGCGCGAAAGCGGCCTACGGCTACGACCCTCGGTCCGGGCGCGAGCTTTGGAAGGTGCAATACAACGATTTTTCCACCGCACCCCGCCCGCTCTTTGAGCGAGGGCTCGCTTTCATTGTCACCGGCCTGACGAAGAAGGAAATGATCGCGGTGCGGCCCGACGGCCATGGCGACATTACGGATACTCACGTTGTTTGGCGGCTAAAGACACACGTCGGAAAATATGCCTCGCCCATCCTGGTGGATGGTTTGATTTACACCGCCGCCGATGAGAGCTTCATCACCTGTGTCGATGCGGGAACGGGAGAAGTTGTCTGGACCGAGCGTGTTGGAGGAAAATTTGCCGCATCGCCCATATATGGCGACGGACACCTTTACTTCTTCGACCAGGAAGGCAAGGCGCTCGTTATCGAGCCGGGCCGCGCGCTGAAGGCGGTCGCGACAAACACCCTCGCCAACGGCTTTATGGCCTCGCCGGCGGTCGCCGGCAAGGCCCTTTACCTCAGAACGAAAACGCATTTGTATCGAATTGAATCGTAAGGTGGAACCTCCGCTCAGGGAAAGTAGAACTGTAGGTTCCCATCATCGGTTTCCGTGGCCGGATCGTAACCGACGAGTGTCTGCACCAGACCTGAGTCATTCAACTGGTGGACGGAACCGTCGCTTAGGGCGACGATCCCGCTATTGGCGCCATGACAAACGTCTTTTCGCCATTTCGCGGAACGCGCCCCGCTATCCGGCGAGGTCAGGATGAAACAGTTGATATTGTCCGGCAGGCCGGTGAAATCGAAGCCGCTCATATTCCGATCCGTGCCCAGAATGACGCCGGGTCTTTTTTCATCGGCCTGGTCGCAGAGCGCATAACTCGCGTTCGTGAGGGCAATGCTGGCAAAGTTTGTGGCCGGGACGCGGCGCACGTCGCTTGGACAGAGCAGGATCTTAGCCGAAGCCAATTCGTTGGAGGCGATGGAAAGCTGAAAGTTGACCTTGGCATTGTCGGTTCCGTTTGGCTTTGCGCCGCCGAGCGATTGATCGACCTGCCAGGGAAATTTGCCGTCGTTGTTATCAGCCCAAAGGCGCATGGCGAGGCTGATCTGTTTAAGATTGTTCGCGCAATTGATCCGCTGGGCCTTCCCTTTTGCTTTACTCAGCGCGGGCAACAGCATGCCGGCAAGAATGGCGATGATGGCAATGACAACCAGCAACTCGATCAGAGTGAACGCCGAAAAACCTTTGGAAACACGTAGCTTCACTGACTCGTCAAGCCCTTTTGCAGAAGGATTGATCCCTCAGTGGAGTTCCCGGAACTGCTCAGGACCTGCCATGCCAAAACGATGGCCAAGGGAGCCGCATAGCTGCCCCCGCGTTCGACAACTTCCCAGCATGCCAAAGGAGCACCCGCCACTAAGTAAAGCGATTCTTCCATTATTTTCCAGGCGCACACACCAATGAAAAAATCGGGGCGGCCCGCAAAAAGCGCGAATGCTCCCAAAGCAATTTCGAAAAATCCCAACGCCGCGCGGATCGTTTCCAGAGACAGGCCAAAAACGCCCAAGCCGGTCGCTTGGTAAAGACCGAGCAAATTTTGTTTCTCCATGAAGGGACCAAAACCGCCATGCCCAATAAGCATCAGCGCGACAACGATTCGCAGCAGCCAGAGCAGCGTCCGCATTCTTTCGCTGGGGGTTTTGGGGACGGTTCTTAGAGCGGCAAACCAACTCTTTCGATCCGTTCCGAACCCATGCAGAAACAGCAGTGCGAACGGCACCCCGTAATTGTAAGAGCGCTCGATAAATTCCCACCAACCTTGTCCCGCCGCCGGCCGCAGCAACGCCGTGAAGCATCCCCACGCCGCCATATAAAAATAGAGAGCCCGGCGCGGACTCAAGAGAGCCATTACCCCCAATGTTATATCCCACGAGCCGACGACCGGCATCAATTTCCAAGACAGACTATCCGGAAGCGCAAACACGCGGAAGAAAGGCAGCCAGGCTGCCTTGGTGGCCACACCGCAAGCGCCATGGCCCACGAATTCCATGAAAACTCCAATGCTCAATAACCAATGGAGTTTCCAGCCCGCCCCTGCGCCAGCGAGTCCACGCCAGCGCGGGCGGGTCGGAAAAATGCCCGATATGTTCGGAGTTGGCATACCGGTCTGCCTCCCACTCAAGGATTGGCTTTTTGAAGCGCGCGGAAGAACGCTGCAGATTGGTCGGTGTTATTGGTGACCGCCAACGACGATTCCATCGCAAGAACAGCATTCCCACCCAACAGAGTGGTGAAAGGCTGATTGAGATTCGTGGTCGCCTGAAGTTCGTAATACATCGCCCGAAGCGTGTTATATCGGACCTCTGATTTCGCGCTATCCAACTTCCGCAGAGTCAAAGTGACGGGCGTGATCGTGATCGAGCCATCGAAGTACTTTCGAGCCGCGTCCCATACTCCTTTACCGGTCTGGGCGCCCACGATACGCCCCCAAAAGTTATCCACTGGTGGATGGATGCC
>DASYTB010000458.1:0-6326 GCA_036002705.1 Verrucomicrobiia bacterium | reverse complement strand
TCTTCATCCCGCCACCCCCGACCGAAACGGTTATTGCCGTTGAGACGGCGCTTGCTCCGCCGCTATCGGTAGCTTTCGCGGTTAAAGAATGTGTTCCCGCCGCCAGGTTCGTGACCGTAACGGAATAGGGAGGGGTTGTAGAAACACCCAGCGATGTGCTGGCGTCGAAAAATTCAACCTGGGCTATAGTTCCGGAACTTGCGGAGGCGCTCGCGGTGACCGTGAGATTGGTTGGGCTTGAGAACGTCGTGCCGTTCAATGGTGAGGTGATAGACACCGACGGTCCGGTTCCCTGCGGTGCTTGCACGACGATTGTGCCCGTCATAAAAGTATGCACCGAACAAAAATAAGCAAAAGTGCCCGCGGAATCGAACGTGTGGGAGAACGACTGCCCCGGGGACAAGAGGCCAGAACTCCAAACCCCGTCGGGCACCCCGGGCGCGCCACTTGTGCTCGTATGTGCCGTGGTAGCATCATCGTTCATCCACATGATGGTGTCACCCGGACTAATCGTCCGATTCCTCGGGCTGAACGAGAAATCGCCGGTGATACTGACCGTCACTGTGGCCGCGTGCAGGCCGAATGTTAATGGGGTTAGTAAACCGATAATAATGACCGTTAAGCGCGATCTGAATTTCACTTTCATTTCTGCTCCTTCTTTTACGGTAAGAGCCGTTGCCGTCGTATAGCCGCCGCGATTTGTGAGTGCGGCGGTCGCAGCCGAGCTCTGCCGACAAAAGGTAGAGAATCAACCCATGGAGAAAGTTCCCTGGTTCTACCTGCCTGGCCTTCGAACAGGAGAATCCCTTAGAGTTGCTTTGGGGTTAGCTCGGTCCTGAAGTTAGGTATGCTTACGGTTCGAAGCTCGTTGCGGCGGTGATCCAGGCGAAATCCTCTGTCTCACTCGCGGGAACGGCGAACGGAAGATTCGCGGCATCCGGGCGATTCGGCCGGCGCGTGCTTGGGTCGCGCCATTTATGAAGGCCGGCGTGACCATCGCTAAAGCCAAAATTGCACGCGCCCAGATGGTAAGAGGCGGGCAAGTCGGTCCACTCCAGATCGTCCGGTCGATTCAAGAAATACCCGTCGTTTATACTGTCGGGATGCTCATCCAAAAACACAAAAGTTCCCGACGGATCTTGAATATCAGAGCCTTTCAGAAATTGCCGGTACTCAGGGTTGTTGATATTGACGCCACGCTGCAGGCTTTCGCCCGGGTCGCCGACCATCGCATTCATCGACAGGCTCCTAACCCGTTGCCTCCAGCCAGCTCTGCTCTGCACTCGGCTCAGGACATCATCCGCCGGGCATCGATAAATACTGGCCGCCGCCTTCAGATATGGATGAAAGGGAGTTTGCGTGACAAAGGCTAAATTCGTGTTGCCGGCACTCAGTTCCCAATCCATGACGTTATTTACCCAGCTCGCCTTGAAACTCAGGCTCGAAAGCCTTCGCTGCCGATCTCCTCCGAGGTTATACACAAACCGCTCGTTGTTGTCAGCCGCATAGAGTGCCGAGGCGAAAAGTAGTTGCCTATTGTTGTTCAAGCACTCAAGAGCGCGACCCTTGCCCTTGGCAACCGTGAGCGCGGGAATCGTAAGTCCGCAAAGGAGAGCAATGATGACTATTACGACCAGAAGTTCAATCAGGGTGAACGCTTCCGCGCCAGCTCGCGCAGACCCTCGATCTTCATTCCCGACCGCAAAATCCATTTACCGTCTCGGATAAAAGCGCCGCGTCAGGGCAGGCGCACCCGGTAAGAAATATTGTACGTGGTTTTCTGGTCGTGTCAAAGGGGCCAGCGTTTGCGCCCGGTTTATGCCTTCGCCTTGCGAAACCTGGAATCAGGATTGGCGGGCTTTGGGAAACACACACGGTTTGCTTCTCCAAAGCCCGCGCCTCTTCCACCCGGAGGAGGTAAAGATTGGGACAGTCTAATTATCGAGACCGCAGAAACCCGCTCCAGCAGGTAAGAGGTCTGCAACCGCTGGAAGGTTCCCAGGATTGGTGCGACGCCTCTTCCCGGGGTCGGCATTTATCAGATTCCTTCGGCGATGCTCGGGGGAACGTCGTAAGTTGTGAGATGCTCTGGCCCGAGCGCCGCGTTATCGTGCGCGAGCAATCGGATCTGCCGAATCTGACATGATACCTGCCTGCCATCCTGCAAGCCCAGGCGGCCATAATCCTCCTTGGTGATCCGCGCCCGAATGACCAGACCCGAGGGGAGCTCAAGTTCGACACGCAGCATGACCCCGAGGAAGAACGTGCGCCGGAGGATGGCCCGATAAGCGTACTGAGACAAATCCGAGGAGATTTGCACAGCGTAGGGCCGAAATCCAATTCGCACCTGCCCATCGACGACATTGGGAAGCTGAAATCGCATCTCACCGACCTGCCCGATTCCATTCCGGACTTCGAGTTCCAGGATGTTCATGACGCCAATAAAGCGCGCGACAAACTCATTCGCGGGCTGTTCATAAACCTCGCGTGGCGTGCCGATCTGTTCGATCCGTCCGCGCGCGATGATCACGATCCGATTGGAAACTTCCATCGCTTCCTCCTGGTCGTGAGTCACGAAAACCGTCGTGACATTCAAATCGTGATGCAGGCGCACGAGCCATTCGCGCAACTCCTGCCGGATCTTGGCGTCCACCGCTCCGAACGGTTCATCGAGCAAAAGCACCGCCGGTTTTGGCGCGAGCGCACGGGCAATAGCGACTCGCTGCCGTTGTCCACCCGAAAGTTGGTGTGGATAGCGTCTTTCCAAGCCCTTTAATTCGAGAAGTTCCAGCAGTTCCGCCACGCGCGCCTTCTGATCCTTGCGCTTCCATTTTTTAATTTTCAGGCCGAAAGCGATGTTCTTGTAAACGCTCATGTTTTTGAACAGAGCGTAATTCTGGAAGACAAAGCCGATATTCCGCTCCTGCACGGAAACATCATTCACCCGCTGCCCGCGAATCAGGATATCGCCGGAGGTCGGCATTTCGAGTCCGGCGATCATCCGAAGAACGGTCGTTTTCCCGCCGCCGCTTGGTCCGAGCAAAGCCATCAACTCGCCATGCTGGATGGAAAAATTAACGCTGTTCACCGCCACAACGTTGCCGAAGCTTTTGCTGATGTTTTTGATCTCGATGCTCACTGCAGACTCTTGGCGAGAATAATTGTGTCTGATTCGGCGGATGGCTCGATGGCTTTCTGCGCGCGGGCATAGTCGCGCTCGGTTTTCCATTCGAGCAGCGTTTTTAACACGAGGGTCACGAGCGCCAGCAAGGCGAGGAGACTTGCCACCGAAAAGGCCGCGACCGCCGAAGCGCCGGTCGCCCCGTGATAGAGTTTTTCAACGCGCAGGGGCAGGGTGTCGGTTTCCCCTGTAATGTGCCCCGAAACCACGGAGACCGCGCCAAACTCGCCCATCGCTCTCGCATTACAGAGGATCACGCCGTAGATTAATCCCCATTTAACGGAGGGCAGAGTGACATGCCAAAAAATCTTCCAGCCGCTCGCTCCCAAAGTGAGCGCGGCTTGTTCCTGTTCGCTGCCTGTGGCTTGCATCACTGGAATCAGCTCGCGCGCGACAAACGGAAAGGTGACGAAAATCGTTGCGAGAACCATTCCCGGCGCCGCGAAAATGATTTTGATCTCATGCGCATCCAGCCAGGAACCGAAAAATCCCTGTCGGCCAAATAAGACAACAAACATCAGACCAGCCACGACCGGCGAAACCGCGAAGGGCAGGTCAATCAGCGTGATGAGAAATGCCTTGCCCGTGAATTCGAACTTCGCGATCGCCCACGACGCCGCGAGGCCAAAGAGAATGTTCAGCGGAACCGAAATTCCAGCGATGAGCAATGTGAGCTTGATCGCGGATATTGAGTCAGGATCAACCAGGGACTCTTTGTAAAATGCGAGCCCTTTGGCTAATGCCTGGTAAAACACATTGAGCAAAGGAAGCAACAGGAAGAGGGTCACGAAAGCGAGTGCCGTCCCGATCAAGAGCCATTTGGCCAAAGGCGAATCATCGCTGGCCCGTTGCGATTTCGCGGTGTCGCCCAAAGCGTTGTTTTTCGGAGTGGCCGCCATACCTCAAGATTGAAAGCGGTTGGCCCATTTCTCGATCAGGTTGATCAAGCCGAGCAGCACGAACGAAACGGCGAGCAACACCACTGCAATACTCATCGCCGCGGTATATTGGTACTCCTCTAGCAAGGTGGTGATGACGAGCGGCGCGATCTCCGTCTCGTACTGCATGTTGCTCGAAATGAAGATCACGCTCCCATACTCGCCAATGGCCCGGGCGAACGAGAGGGCGAATCCGGTAATCAGGGCCGGAAAGAGCGCGGGCGCCACGACGCTGAAAAATGTTCTTAATCTTCCCGCCCCCAGCATCGCCGCCGCTTCCTCAACCTCGCGCTCGAGATTCTCGACCACGGGTTGAAGTGTCCGCACCACAAAAGGCAGGCTGACGAACGTCAGCGCGATGACGACGCCCGTTTTGTTGTACGCCGCCTGAATCCCCGCTTTAGCGAGGAATTGCCCGATCCAGCCATTCGGACCGAAAAGATTAGCCAGCGTAAGACCTGCAACGGCTGTCGGCAAAGCGAAGGGAATGTCCACCAGCGCATCGATCAAACGTTTTCCTGGAAAATGGTATCGCACCAGCACCCAGGCCAGAATGGTTCCAAAAACTCCGTTCAGCATCGCCGCAAGCAGCGATGCGCCAAATGTGAGCTTGTAGGCTGCTGCGGCTCGCTCCGACGTGGCTGCATTCCAAAATTCCGTCCAGCCCCCTCCGAACGTTTTCAGAACCAAAGCCGCCATCGGAAAAAGCACGATCGCGCTGAGATAAAACAGCGTGAATCCCATCGTCAGGCCAAAGCCTGGCAGCGCATTGAATCGTTTCCCCATCTCGAGCGTTACAAATCCGCGGCGAACGCGATGAATTTTCGATACTCGGTGAGTATAGAAAGAAGGGCGGCGACGAAAGCGTCAACCTGTTTTTCCAACGATGCGTGTTGAGGCGTCTCTAAAATAAGTTCAAAAGGCGTGTTTTCCAGCTTCGGCGGCGAGGTGAGAATCCCGTCGTAGCACTGGCTGATGATTCCATTCTCCGCTGGGAATCCATCAATGATGTGATCGCGATTGCGCGGCAGAGATTTCTCCGCGGCGTTCAGGGCCGGCGTTAAGAGCGATCGCGCCAAAACAGCGCCCCGCACGAATCCGTAGAGACCGTCACTTGTGTCGTCGGAGTGCAAAGAAACCAAACCATGGAACGCCTGCTGCTGAATCTCTTTTTCCAAAAGGACAACTTCCGGTTCCTGGGAGTTTTTCCAGAATTCACGATTCAAGTCCTTCCTGGAAACCGAAAAACGCGAGCCCGCATCGAAACCGCCCGGGTTGCAGATTGGGTACAGGAATAGATGGTAGCCTTCCGCGATGGAGGGGTCACGAACTAAGGCTTCAGTGAATTTCACGATTGCCAATGGACCCGCTGGTTCATCCCCGTGAATTCCGGCGAAGCAGGCAATGGGGATAGGTTCACCGCCACCATGTGGCCCTTCGAAAACGTAACAGTTCAGCCCATGGGCAGACCCTGGAGTATGCAGAACGTCTCGGCGCAAAAAGTCTGAGCCGGCGGCGATTCGATCCAGCTTCTGCCAGAGCGAACCGGACGACCTCAGCTCCCCACCGTTTTCCACGCTCAGAGGAATAGCGGTCGGCGCGGCGTCGGCAAGCGCGATTATATGGAGAGCTAAGCTTATCATCTCTACCAAGTTGATAGAGTATTCTTCCAAACCGGGATTTCGTCAAACCGATTCGAGAGCGTTATTTCTTCGAAATCGAAACGTTCGGCGACGGTTGTGGCCAAATTGACCTTCAAAGAATGAAGCGACGGCTCGAAATTACAGCCGAAGGTTTTCGCGATTTGCTTTTTTTTAGCGCCAGTGGGAAAAAACGTGAAATCAGGCACTTGCGTTGGTTCTGTCATAGAGCGAATAAACGGGCAAGCGCATTTCGCGGTTGAGCACCTAACTCAAAGCAGTTTGCTGAATATGCTCGCATTTTCTTCCGGTCTTGTCACTGTTTTCCCGCAACATTCGTGCAAGCATGGAATCCAAAAGCCAGGTAACCGAATGCATTCGGGTTGACGATCTCAGGAATCTGCTCGGCGAGCTCAGAATGATGGCGCGCCAGTTATTGAGTTCCGAAAGAGTCCACTCCTTTACGCCCACCGCCCTCGCGATGACCGCTCTTCGCCGTGCGAAGCTCAGCGATCAGGATTGGAGCGAGGTCCGCTGGGAAAATCGCGCGCATTTCTTTTCCGCGCT
>DASYTB010000457.1:0-2039 GCA_036002705.1 Verrucomicrobiia bacterium | reverse complement strand
TAAAGCCTTCGACCGAGTCGTCGCGGTTGACCAAATCAATCTCGAAATCAAGCAAGGCGAGTTTTTTACATTGCTCGGGTCGAGCGGGTGCGGCAAGACGACGACCCTGCGCATGATCGGCGGACTGGAAAAACCCGAAGGCGGCGAAATCCATCTCGGCGATCAGTGCCTGGTTTCGGCGGATCAAAAAATCTTCGTTAAACCGGAAAAGCGCGATATGGGCATGGTGTTTCAATCCTATGCCTTATGGCCGCACATGACGGTCTTCGAAAACGTCGCGTATCCGCTGAAGCTCCGGAGTGCCGCCCGTTCCGCGATTCGTGCCAAAGTCGAAGAAGTCCTTGGGTTGGTGGGCTTGTCCGGATTGGAAGACCGGCCGGCCCCCGCGTTGAGCGGTGGGCAGCAGCAACGGGTCGCGCTGGCGCGCGCCCTGGTGTTTTCACCCAAGGTGTTGTTGCTTGACGAGCCTTTGAGCAACTTAGACGCGCAATTGCGCGAAGAGATGCGCCGCGAGCTGAAAGCGCTCCAGGGCCGCGTGAACGTGACCGTAATCTTTGTCACACACGATCAGGTTGAAGCCCTCAGTCTGTCCGATCGCATCGCGATCATGAAATTTGGCCGGCTCGAGCAGGTCGGAACGTCGGAGGAGGTATATTACTATCCCGCCACACCGTTTGTGCGGGATTTCCTCGGTAAAACTTTTCTGTTGCCCGGAAAGATTGCGGCGGTTTCCGAAAAACAGGTCGAAGTCGAAGTCCGCGGGGTTGGGGCTTCCGCACTGATCCTACGCCGCAGCAACGTCATTTCACCATCGAACGGATTTCCGAGCGTGGGGCAATCCGCAACCGTTGCGATACGGCCGGAGAAAATTGCTCTGACGGATCGCGTCGACAACGGCCATGGAAACATCGTCGAGGGAACTCTGCAGTCGATTCTGTTTCTCGGCGACCGCTACGAATACACCGTGACGCTAGGTGCAGAAACTCGTGTCATTGTCTCACCGGAGGCTCAGCAACTCACCCGAGGCGGTAAAGTTTTTCTCCAACTCAAACCAGAAGGCATGACACTCTGGCCGCAGGAAAAGTAATCATTTTCTTGAGATGCCGAGATCGGTAGAATCAGTAAAAACGTATGCAGTTAAGAATCCACGCCCGCCAGCTTTGAGCTGACGGGGGATTTTGCCGGTAGCGCTTCTTCGTTTCGGTCGTGTTCATTAATGGTTGCCCAGCGGAATTTGGCAATTTCCGGTACGCGCCAGACGGTAAGCAGCGTCATGACCGAAATGATTATCCCGCCGGCAAACGTCGCTTCGCGCGCGCCAATGAGTGGGACGATCAATCCTGTCTCGGTCTGTCCCAGCGGGTGCAGCCCGCGATTGCTGAGCTGAAAAACACCCATCACCCGGCCGCGAAATTTTTCCGGCGTGAGCATCTGAAGAATCGTGCCGCGCGCGGCGCCCCAGACGGTGTCCGTGGCGCCAACGAATGTCAGCAGAGCCAGGGCGATCGGAAATGACGGCGCCACGCCGAAAAAAGCGAAGCCGGCGCCGTACAGCAGCGCGGAAGCCAAAAGAATTTTGCCTTGGTTCGGACGTTGCCCCATACCGATGAAAATTGCCGAGCCGATCACCGCGCCCAATCCACGTGCCGATTGCAAAAAACCGAAGCCCTCGGCGCCGACGCGAAAGACATCGCTGGCGAGGATCGTCAGCATCGCGTGATCCAGGCCAAATACCGAGCCGAAAGCTTCCATGACGGTCAGTCCCAGTATTACCGGACGGCGAACGATGTAAGAGAACCCTTCCTGGGTTTCGGTAAAAAAATGGCGGCGTTTTTCAACGGGCGGTGATGGCGCGTGCATGAGCAGCAAAGCGATGACCACCGCGAGGAAGCTCGCGGCGTTGGCGTAGAACGCGCCGGCAGTTCCCATGGCAGCAATGGCAATACCCCCGAGGGTTGGACCGATCAGGGCTGCCCCCTTCCAGAGCAATGAATTAAGGGCAATCGCATTAGGCAGAACCGCGCGCGGAACCAGTGAAG
>DASYTB010000456.1:0-4785 GCA_036002705.1 Verrucomicrobiia bacterium | reverse complement strand
TACGATAGCTCCCAAAAACGCAAAACGCCCGCTTTTCTGCATGGTCCAAAAAATCAGTTAGCCATTTGGAACGGAAAATGCGATAATTCTGAACACGAAACCATTTTTGAGTATCTAACTCGCGTATGCCCAAGTTCAATTATGTGGCCATGGATTCCCGTGGCAAGGAAACCAAGGGGTCACTCGACGTCGCCAACCAGAATGAGGCGATTAGTCGGCTAAAGGAGATGGGCTATTTCCCGACCAAGGTCACCGAAGCCGAAAAACCGAAAGAGAAGACCGATAAAAAGAAAGCCGGAGCCGCACCCGCCGCGAAAGGAGGGAAGAAGAGCAAGGGTATCAATATTAGGATCCCCGGCCTTGGCTCAGGAGTGAAGCCGAAGGTTCTGACCACGTTCACCCGCCAGCTCGCCACCCTTGTTGACGCGGGCTTGCCGCTTCTGCGCGGCTTGCGCGTGCTCGAAAAACAGGAGAAGAACGCCACGTTGCGGCGGATCATCGGGGAACTGGCGATTTCGATCGAGGGGGGCAGCACATTTTCGGAAGGTCTGGCCCAGCATCCCAAGGTCTTCAACCGTCTTTTCGTGAACATGGTCAAAGCCGGCGAGCTGGGCGGCGTGCTCGAAGTCGTTTTGAACCGCCTTTCCGAGTTCATGGAAAAGGCGCAAAAGATCAAAGGCAAGGTCGTCGCGGCCATGTTTTATCCCGCGGCGGTTATGTTTGTGGCGACGGCGATCTTGATCATCCTGATGGTGTTCGTCGTTCCGAAATTCAAATTGATCTTCCAGGACATGTTGGAGGGCAAACCGCTGCCTGCCTTTACCCAACTGGTCCTCGGCATCAGCGAAATCATCGCGAACAACGTGCTGGCCAGCTTCGGCGTGATCGTTGTCCTGGTTATCGCCTTCAAGATGAGTGTTCGGACCAAATTAGGTCGCAAGCTTTTTGATAAGTTTAAGCTGAATTTCCCGGTATTGGGGCCGGTTATCAGCAAGGTGGCCATTGCGCGCTTCACCCGCACACTCGGCACCCTCATCTCTTCCGGCGTTCCGATTCTCCAGGCATTGAATATTGTAAGAGAGACTTCGGGTAACGTGATCATCTCCGACGCGGTCAGCGCCATCCACGAAAGCGTTAAGGAAGGCGAGACGATTACCGCGCCTTTGGAGGCGTCGCGCGTCTTTCCGCCGATGGTCATCAGCATGGTCGATGTCGGTGAGCAAACCGGTGCTCTCCCGGAAATGTTGATGAAGATTGCCGACAATTATGAGGACGAGGTCGATAATGCAGTGTCGGCCATGACCTCACTCCTCGAACCGATCATGATTGTCTTCTTGGCCGTGATCGTCGGCAGTATCGTCATCGCCTTGTTCCTGCCGCTCATTACACTGATCGATCAGCTCGGCAGCGAAGGCAGCGGTGGCAAAGGAGGCGGGGACTAATTCAAGGCTTTCTCGAAAAAGCCAAACGCCGCGACAGGGGCGCCTTCCACGGCGCGCCGCGCTTGCTTTTTCTTGGTGGCCTTTTTGTCGTCGGCACGCTGATAGTATTGGCGGACGACTGGCCCCAATTTCTTGGACCAGCTCGCAACGGCGTTTCCACCGAAAAGATCGCTTCCTCCTGGGAGAAATCCGAGCCGAAGCAGCTTTGGAAGAAAAAGATCGGCGCCGGTTTTGCTGGTCCGGTCGTGGCCGGAAACACCCTGATTATTTTCCATCGCGAAGGCAATTCCGAGATTTTGCTCGCGCTGGACGCCGAAACCGGGAAACCGAAATGGGAAAGCAAATCGCCTACCGCTTATCGCGATGACTTCGGCTTTGACGAAGGTCCCCGCGCTGTTCCGTGTATTCAGGAGGGCCGCGTTTATGCGATGGGCGCGGAAGGCCTGATTCGCTGTGTTGATTTGGCGAATGGGAAAGAGATCTGGTCCGTTCCGGCTAAAACTCAGTTCAACGCTCCCAAAGGATATTTCGGAATGGTCTGTTCTCCTCTGGTTCAAGGCGATCTCGTTATCCTGAACATCGGCGGAGCGGATGGCGCTGGAGTCGTGGCGCTGGACAAAAACTCCGGCAAGCTGCGGTGGAAGGCGACCGGCCACGAGGCCAGCTATTCTTCGCCCGTTCCCATGGTCCTGGACGGAAAGACTGATGTGGTGGTTTTCACGCGCGAGGGCGTGGTTCTCCTCGAACCCCAAAACGGGCGCGAGCTGGGCGAACTTCACTGGCGTTCGCGCATGCAGGCTTCGGTCAACGCCGCCACGCCTTTGGTCATCAGCAACAGAATATTCCTTTCCGCCAGCTATGAAACGGGCGCCATTCTTCTCGAATGGGCAAATGGCTCGTTGAAGGAGCTGTGGTCGGGAGACGACTCGCTATCCAGCCACTACGCCACCCCCGTTTATCGCGACAAATACCTCTACGGTTTCCATGGCCGGCAGGAGTACGGACCCAGCCTCCGGTGCGTCGAATTGGCGACGGGAAAAGTGCTTTGGGATCAATCAGGTTTCGGCGCGGGCACGGTTACGCTGGTTGGAGATCAACTTTTAATCCTGCGCGAATCCGGTGAATTGGTGCTCGCGTCCGCCTCGCCGCAGAAATACGAACGCCGCGGAACAGTCCAAGTCCTCGGCTCTGGAACGCGGGCCGTCCCAGCGCTCGCCGGACAGAGGTTTTACGGCCGTGACAAATCAACGCTGGTTTGCCTTCGCCTTCCCTAATTAAATTGTCTTCGCGGAGTTTAAGTCCCCGCGAAGGTGTTCGACGCCAGCGGGTCCGTTCCCCCCAGCCCGCAAAGCCGAGCGCAGGGCGAATTTGATTTTAAGTGCGGTGGCCATAAGCTCGGAGGAGTTCATGGAATTACGTTCAAAAACCGAGCCCTCTGCCTGGATGGAGGTGGATCTGCGGCAATTCCGCGCGAATTGGGAAGTTATCGCTCGCTCCCCCGAACCGCGCCAAGTCGGAACGGAGATCGCCTACGTCATTAAAGACGACGCTTACGGACACGGGGCGCGTGAACTGGCGAAAGTCGCGCTCCACAACGGCGCCCAAATGCTGGCGGTGGCCAGCGTCGCGGAGGGAGTTGACTTACGCGAACATGGGATCGAAGCTCCGATCCTGGTCCTGGCGGAGCGCAGTCTAAATGAATACGCCGTTTGCGCGGAAAACAATCTCGCGCCTTGCGTCGGCTCCCACGCCGGTTTCGAGGAAATAAAG
The DNA here is from genome assembly GCA_036002705.1 of Verrucomicrobiia bacterium. Taxonomy (GTDB): domain Bacteria; phylum Verrucomicrobiota; class Verrucomicrobiia; order Limisphaerales; family SXQI01; genus DASVNK01. The sequence continues at coordinate 1,573 of DASYTB010000456.1, read as the reverse complement.
AAACTTCGGGCCACTTCAGGGCGTCCGCTGCCAATCCATCTAAAAATCGATACCGGCATGAGCCGTTTCGGTTTCCGCTGGTCAAGCGCGGAGGAACTCATTGAGGCACTGCGGGATTTGCCAAACGCCACCATCGCCGGCGTCATGAGCCACTTCGCCATGTCGGACGAGCTGGACAAGTCTTTTGCCCGCCTTCAACTCAGTCGTTTTAACGAAGTTCTCTCAAAACTCCTGAGCGCAGGGATATCTCCTCGATATAAGCATATTTGCAATTCCGGTGGTTTTCTAGATCTGCCAGAGGCGCATTTCAACTTGGTTCGCATCGGGATTTTGCCTCTCGGAGTTTATCCCTCGAAAGTCTGCCACCGCCTCGAAGGGATTGCTCCCATCATGAGCGTGAAATCCCGCCTCGCGGCGATTAAGGAGCTTCAGCCTGGCGATCATGTTGGCTATGGCATGCGCTTTACGGCGGACAAGAAAATGCCGCTGGGTGTCATTCCCATCGGCTACGGTCTTGGCTACCCCAGGGTGCGCAATCAAGGTCACGTCTTGATCCGCGGCCGACGAGCGCCGATCATCGGCGGCGTCTCGATGGACGCAATTACGGTCGATCTCAGCGCAATTCCAGAAGTGCGTCTTTGGGACACCGTGACATTGCTCGGTCGTGAGGACGCTGAGGAGATATCCATCCACGACCTCGCCGCGCTAAAAAACTCCGTCTCGTACGATGCCATGGTGAGTTGGAGCGCTCGATTGCCGCGGCGGTATCTGAAATAGTGGCTCGCCTTGCCTTCAGGTCAGATGACGCGCCCGCGACTCAGCTAATCACGCAAAAACTGCCGTTGGAGCTTCACCATGTCTTTCCGCATGTGGGCGAAATCGAAGCGTTCTGGAAGAAAAAATGCAGCCCAGGAGGGCCGATGCTTCATCTTGCTGAACGATTCAAAAAATGGAAGAGAGCCTTCAATCAGGCATCCGGCATTCATCGCATTTTGTATGCCCCACAGGTACGACTCCTCCCATTCCGATCGCGTCAGGAGATCATTAAGAGGGACCGGGTTTCCGCCGGAATTCTCCAACAGCCGCCCATACTTCTGGTAATGCCCGAGATAATGGTGCGCCAGATTGATCCCGACCAGCGCGCCGGCGATCGAATTGAAATTGCTGCGCTGCTCGTTCAGCACATCATCGGTCCAGAATTCAGGCGTGTCTTTGTCCGGGAGCGGTGGGACGTGGTCTCCCCCTTTCTCGATCAGTTCCATGTATCGCCGCAGGTAACCTTTATGCAGGCGATCGATGGCCTTGGCATGGGCAAGTTGGTTTATCAAATCAATGAATCCCCTCGAAATCCATACGCCACGGATCACTTCCGCTCCGTCCTCCTGGTAAAGAGGACGAATTGAGGGCCGCGCGGATGTTTCCAGCGAGATCGCCTCGGGACTGACGAACTGTTTTTGGAGAGCGCTGAGAGATCGGTAAATATCGCGACCAAGCGTCTGAACGGCTGCGAAACCAGTCCGGTAGGCGAGAGGATCGTAATTCTCGGGCGCGGCCGATAGGTTGCACAGTGAAG
>DASYTB010000455.1:0-4062 GCA_036002705.1 Verrucomicrobiia bacterium | reverse complement strand
CGCACGATCAAGACGCCCATTGAGCAAATTTACTCGGTGGCCTTTTCACCGGACAGTCAGCGAATCGCCGCCTGCGGATGGGGCATGGGCATGGTTTGGGACACTCTCGATTCGGGCGCCGGACGCGAGCCAATTACGCTGCATGGGTTCGGCAGCCCAATGAGTTCATTGGCTTTTTCACCGGACGGCAAACGAATCGTCACCGGAAGCTTTGATGGAGCGGCCAAAGTCTGGGAAGCCGCCACCGGCCGGGAAGTGCTCACCCTTTATGGCCATCGTAGGGGGATTAATTCAGTGGCCTTCTCTCCGCACGGGAAACGGATTGTCACCGGCAGCCACGACCGGACGGCACTCGTTTGGGACGCCGCCACCGAGGAACAAGTCACCGCATGGGACGCGGAAGAGAGCCAGAGCCGTTAAATGCTGCCGTGAGTTTTCTTATGAGGGGTTTTGTGCCGCCGCCATCGCACGAATAGATGAGCGCCGCGCTCGCGCGGATTTGACTCATTCAACTGCGACCAAAATGAAAAGAGACAATCTTCAAAGGCGGAACCCCCCGGCGGTTTTGCGCGGCGGCTTCACCCTTATCGAACTGCTCGTCGTCATCGCCATTATCGCGATTCTCGCGAGAATGCTCCTGCCCGCCCTTAGCAAGGCGAAGAAAAAAGCTCTCGGCATCACGTGCATGAACAACTCGCGGCAACTCGCCTTTGCCTGGATCATGTATGCGGGCGATAACGATGACCGCCTCTCGCCGAATCCGTCGGACCAGACCGGCCGCGGTCCCGCATGGGCCCGAGGCGTTCTTGATTGGAGCCTTCGGAGTGATAACACGAACACTGCAACCCTGACCGATGCCAACGCCGTGCTCTTTCCCTTCGCTCGCTCGATGGCAATTTACCGTTGCCCGGCCGATCGATTTATCAATCCCGTCCAGAAGAAAGCCGGTTGGGAGCGCCGCGTGCGCAGCATGTCCATGCGGGCAAATCTCGGAGCCCTTGCGAATGACCCCTGGGTTGATCCGAAATATCAAATTCGAAAATTGGGGCAAATTATCAGCCCAACTCCCACCGAAACCTGGGTTTTCATCGATGAACATCCGGATAGCCTGAATGATGGATTCTTCGCTTTTGATGCGCTCAACCCCAGCCCTTCCTGGATTGACCTTCCGGCTTCTTTTCACAATGGCGCCGGCGGGTTTTCGTACGCGGATGGCCACTCGGAGATTAAGAAATGGCTGCGTCCTTTCACCCGCCAGCCCGTTCTGTTCAACAGGGGTCAAGATCGCTGGGGAATGGTCATACCCCAGTCTGAAAGAGGCGACTTTGAATGGCTCAAGAAATCCTATTATTAACCAGGGCCATGGACCATTGATTTTAAATGATGCGTCCGGCAGGACTTGAACCTGCAACCTTCTGATCCGAAGTTGGAAGGATGATAATTTCAGCCCGTCGTCATTGGTAGCAATTGGTTGCAAACCTCGCATTTTCAGAGCATTTCACGCAACGAGCTCAAGTCGATGCTATTGGATACAACCGCCTAAAACTGAAAAATTGGCCAAGCATTGGCCAAGCACCCGTTTGGGAATCTGGCGGTGTGATTCGTAGACTCTGTGTCGCTGATACACCTGCTCCGTTTTCGTTTTGTGGTTGCATTGCGGCATGAGTGCCGGTGCTGCATCGAATGATCCCGAGTCAATCGAAAGGAGAGCCGCCGAAATCGCTACGAAGCGGTCGTTCCCCAAAACGCATGCCAAATACTGGAAATCTCGACTCGAACATCGGACGTATACCCGCGAGGGAAAAACGTTCGAAGTCGCCGAATGGTCAGTGCGAATCCACCTTAATGGTATGCGCAAGAGCTTTGACTTGGAAACCGCGAACGCGGTTAAGCGGCAGCAAAACCGCGGGATATTTATCTGTCCATTTTGGCGAAAGGCTGGTCGACCACCATAGATAAACTTGCTCCGCACTTGGTGCCGATGGTCGAAATGGAGAGCGATTCCCCCTCCGTGGGCGGATTCCTCTCTGAAGTAGAACGAACGGGGAATCTGAAGCGTCGTTCCAACGAGGAGCCAGCCTAACGCAGCGAGGAAATGTATTCTTTTTCGCTGGGTCACAAGTTACCTGGTGAAAGGGCTTTCGCGATAAGGTCGCTCCTCGTATTCGAAGAATTCGAAATCGGCAGGGTGACCTGTGCCGGCCATGTCCTGGCACGCTACTCCAATAAAAGCGCCGGTGAAGCTGGCAAACCCGGGCGTGGTGGCTTCATCGGACAAAATGCTCGCGTCAAATTGATGCGAAAGCCACTGCCAGGAGTCGTGAATTCCTTCCACGCGATAGGCAAAATGTAAACGCTCGTAATCGACTTCCACTCGCAAATGAACTCGTTTGCCGGAAGGGATGGGGATGGGTGGCGTGAACGCGTCGGTTAGAGCCGAGTCCGGGATCGAGGACATAACGCGCAAATGTTTCCCAAGGTTTTCATCATGGGAAATGTAGAGATAGTGGAACTTCGCCGCGTTGTAGTAGCAAGCGAGGCCAGCGAGTTGTTGAAAATGTTCGGGCTCGAATTCGATGACGGTGGACGCGCTGAAGCAGTGTGCTTGCTGCCGGCGAGCAACGAGAGATTGGCGAAAGAGGCTGCCAATTGTTTCCCGGCCGAAGAGGCGAAGATATCCAGGACGTGCAGTTAGGCTAAAAATCTCTTCAGGATGGGGTGTTCGCAACCATTGAAAATCGATCGGAAGCTCCGGTCCTTGGAAGTCTTCCCGGACGGGAGTTGCTGGAAATTGGTGGGCAGGCAAGGGTGGCGCGGGGGTTTCGACGGTCGGGATGCCCTGTCCATCAAGCGTTCGCAGCCAGTCATCTTCGCCCCAGGTCATTTTTTGAATGGCGGTTTCACGTCCGAGCGTGCAGCGGCCGCGGTTGCGCAACGGTCGGCCACAGAGATAGACCATGTAGGTTTCGCCGTTTTGAGTTTCGACGAGGTCGGCATGACCGGTGCGGTGCAACTCGGAATCCGGCCGGCTTCGTGCGCTCAGGATGTAGGTATCGGGATGCAATTCGTACGGTCCGGTTAACTTTCGCGAGCGGGCGAATGTGACCGAGTGGTTGAAGTTGGTCCCGCCTTCCGCGGTTATGAGATAGTACCACCCGTTTCGCTTGTAGAGGTGCGGTGCTTCGGTCAGGCCGAGGGAAGTGCCTTTGAAAATGTTCATCCGTTCGCCTACAAGCTTGCGTTCCTTGACGGAGTATTCCTGGAGGACGATTCCGGCGAAGCGGTTCGCGCCTGGCCGATGATCCCACAGCATGTTGAGAAGGTATTTGCGGCCGTCCTCATCGTGAAAGAGAGAAGGATCGAAGCCGCTGCTGTTCAGGTAAACGGGGTCTGACCATTCGCCATCAATACGGGGACTGGTAACGAGATAATTATGAAAATCGCGCATGGATGCGCCGCTTGCGCCGGCAACGCTCGTCCGACCAAAGCGTTTTACGTCGGTGTAAATCAGCCAAAACAATCCATCTGCGTAGCTCAGGCATGGCGCCCAAACACCGCACGAATCGGGATCACCGAGCATGTTGAGCTGGCTGACGCGATTCAGCGGCCGAAAGAACAATCGCCAGTGGACGAGGTCACGCGAGTGATGAATCTGCACGCCGGGGAACCATTCAAAGGTCGAGGTGGCGGTGTAATAATCATCGCCCACGCGGACGATGGAGGGGTCGGGATTAAAGCCTGGAAGAATGGGGTTTTTAATCATGAACGTTCCACAGCAGCTCGCGAAGGGAGGAAGCCCTCCTGTGTTTCCCAGCCTTTTTTCAATTTATAGAGCTGTAAGAGGAAAAGAACGAGTATTGCGGCCAGCAATGGTCCGCCCGCGAAAGCGAGTTTGATGCCAAATAGCGAGCGCGCAGTTTGTTCCACGTTCGCTTTATAGCCGAACATCGCCAGGATCCAACCTGCGCATCCACCGCCAATGGAAATTCCCATCTTTAACGCGAACAACTGGCCGGCGAAGAACATGGCCATCGCACCCCGCCCGATGGTTTTCAAACCGTA
>DASYTB010000454.1:0-11261 GCA_036002705.1 Verrucomicrobiia bacterium | reverse complement strand
CGCGCTCAGATTGACGCCCACACCGGATATATCCGGAAGAAAAATCTCGGTCAGGCGATTTCCAGGCGTTGGTGAACTATTTACGCCGGTACCCCCAGGGAAAACAGTCCCGAGAGTCCAATAGGGAACGATGGCTACACGGTCCCCGGCCGCAACTCCGTCCAGAGCGACGCCTTGAAGATCAAGAGTTAAAGTATCGGCAGTGTTCGCGGTAATCGTGTAGCTCTCGCCTTCATGGGAGCCGGAACGAAACAGGAGGAAATAGGTATTGGTCTGAATTCCTGCCACGTAGGTCCACTGGTTGGGCTGCCACTCGGGCGCGCCGCGTAAACGAATGCTGTTGGCCGAGACCGACACCACCGCACCCAATTCGGCGGCTGGCCGCAGAAACGGCACGGAAAACATTGTATCGGAGTCGCCGAGAAAGGTCAGATGCTGCACGCCCGCCAATTCACTGACGACGTTCGTGCCGACCGGCGTGCTGGCTTTCACGCGATAAGCCGTGCCACCCGAAGTCGTCACGTCCTGCAGCGCAAGCGCGGCGACACCGCCGCTCAGGACAATCGTTGCATCGGTCCAACCGCCGCTGGGAAAAGGAACGTTTTGTTCCACGATGTAGCTATTCCCGCTAACAGGGGCAAACTGAACCTGAACCGTCCCGCCGGTCGCGTCCACGCCGGTAATACGCAGGCCGCTCCTTGAATTGCTCGGATCGCTCCCCAGCCAGAATTCCTGCAGCGCCGTCAGACCGTCGCCGTCCCAATCGCTGGCCGCGTCGCTCGCGTCGGCCGGATTCAGGCCGTGCGCGATTTCGTAATTGTCCGGCAAACCATCGCCGTCAGAATCAATAGGCCCTGACTGCGCGCTCCGGCTGCGAACCGCAATTTCATCGATCCAGCCGTCGAAATTACCGATTTCCAGGACCGCGGTTCCGGCTGACCAGGCGCTGAATTCCGAGCTTGGCGCGCTGGCAATCAAGTTTCCGTCCACTCGAGCTGAATAGCCCGTCGCGTTGATTGAAACGGCAAGATGATGCCACTGCTGGATGGGCATCGCCGCCGCGAGAGCCGCGCCCGAGAAATCGAATTGGCTTCCGCCGCCAAGGTGAGGCCCGGTGTAAATGTCCTCCGTCCATTGAAGGCTCGCGTTCCATGCCTGATCGAGTGAAAGCAGGCGCGCACTGGCCCGATTCCATCCCTTGTACGCATTCACGTAAACCATCGCTTCGAGCGTGATCTCCACAGTGGTGCCATCGGCGTAGAGTTGATCGGCAGGGATCGTCACGGTCGCTTCATCCCCCAGATCAAAGACGTGCAATGCCTTGCCGGAACGCGAACTCATCCAGCCAATATTCAAAGCATCGAGTTGAGCATTGCCGGTTAGAGTCAATGCGGGACTTTTTCCCATCGCGTCGGTGAGCGCATCGTCAAGGTGATAGAGCGCGGCCAAATCCGTGGTCGGGCTGAGCGGCTGTGACTCGTCCGGGTTCGGCGGGATGTTATCAGCGTAAGTTGCGAGAAAATTTGTTTTGGCGAAAAGGCGCGTTCCGTCAGAAAAGAGAATATCGACCTCGACCCACTGAGCGCCGGGATTTTTCGGAATGAAGTTGAACGTGTTTCCAATGAATGGCTGCTGGTCGCGCGCTTCCCACAAAACCCGGGCTCCGGTCATATCGGCGCCCGGCACGAGCGCGTTCGCTGAAATTTGCGTCGCCGCGGGAATCGTCCCGGGCAGCCCGACTATCTGAACGGGCACGCGGACGTAAGATGAGCTTGCCTTCCCGGTCAGGGCAAAGAGGGAAGCGATACTTGCCAGGCTCCGAGCTTCATCGACCACGACAAATTCCGTAGTGGTATTAAAACTGTCGCCCCATCGGTCATAGAAGGGATACGGAGCGCTGTTTGCCCCATCCGGTGGAAAACAAAGCGCCCCCAACTCCTGTTTATAATTATCAAGGTAAGCAAAGCCGCCCTGGATATTCCCCAGCGGGATACCTGAAGGCGGCAGGACCTGGTAATCGTTTTGCGCGTATTGGTCAACGATCTCGCGCCAGCGTTCCCATCCAACGCCGGTAAGGTAAGGAATGTTTATTGGGTTGCAACCGCCCTCGTAATTCATGTTGCTGATAATCGTCTCCAGATACTTGGGGTTCGGCGCGATTTGCTGAGCGGTCGCGGCCTCGAAGCTGCGCTCGCTCGAAAAGTACCAGCCGGCCGTTCGGAAACTTTTGTTCGGATCAGGAAAGCTCGTGCCATACGCCGTCTGTTCGGCGAAGCGAACGATATCGTCGCCGGCAGCCACAATCTCCGTTTCGCATTTGGCCAGATAATCCGGATCAAGGGCGCTCGGCGAGAGACGTCCGCTCCGGGCCGCGAACGCATAGGTTCGAGCGGCGCAGCCGTACCCCTCGAACAAACGCCACCAGGTCCAACGTCGCGTGTTCGGATCGGAAGGATCGTACCATTCGCGAAGCTTGTCGTGAAATTCCGATTGCCCGGTGGCGGCGAAGAGCGCCGCTGCCGCCCAGGCCAGTTCATCGTCATGCATGAAGTCGTCGCCGTAGTGTGTAATCTTTTGGTAGGCGCCGTTCTTTCCGAATTTCGCGATGGCGTTCGTGAGAAAGTTCCACCCGTTCAGCGCTTTGGTGAGATAAGCAGCGGCTTCGGTCGGAAATTGCGCTTTGAACCGTGGCGAAGAAGCGATATTCGCGAGCGCACCCACGGCTGCGGCGGTCGCGGCGGAGGTCTTAGGAAAAACGACCTGTGGGTCGCCGTGGTCCGGCAACACATCATCCTCATAGGCACGGTCCCGCGGGTAAACCAGGAAGTAAAATCCACCATCCGCATCCTGCATTTTGGCGAGGAAATCCGCCTCCCATTTTGCCTCCTGGAGCAAATCGCTTTTCCCATCGCCACTCTCCGGAATGCCGAGGTTGTCGAGGTCGCCCACTCCTGGAAATGCGTCCACTGCAAAGACGAGGTGATGAATCAGTCCCGCGCTGTTGATCGTGTATTTGCTATAATCTCCCGCGTCGTGATGTCCCCCGCGCAGATCAATGGGATTCTTATTCACGAACGGATAAAGCGAACTGTCCACGTCCTTCAGTTGAGGCGCCGTGTGCAACGGATCGTTCGTATAATCCGAGCTGTATTCGGCGAGGAACTGGTTGACCGCCGTGGAGGCCATGGTCGGAATTTCTACGAGACCCGTGTGGCAATCACCATGTTCGTGCCGCGTGTAAGGCATCTCATTTTTACCGCCGCAACGCTGGTGATAAAGTCCCAGCGCCAGCGTTCGCGCGAAAACGGCCGCCGTGCCTTCGTTGATCAGAAAAGGAAACGAGACGCCCATTCCAGGAACCTGGAGGCGATACTCGCCCGGCGGCGAAAATCCGGAAAAATCCGCCTGAAAGACTTTTTGATACGGCAACGGTGAATAGTCGTAGCCAATATCCGGGCGAGCCGTCAGTCCCCCGCTGAAAACGACTGTGCCCGCCGCATCGACAAGGTTGAAAGCCGCCGACGGAAGATCAATCTCGCCGAAACTCCCGGCATAATAACCAATCATCGCCCTCTTGCTTCCGTTTGGCAGATAACCCACCTCATTGACGTGAATGGCCGGGTTGAATCGCGTCGCGCTGGCGACGGACGAGTAATGCGTTTGATCGTCCCGCCACAGAGCGCCACTTGGATTATGGACGGTGACCGTTTGGCCATCTCCGACAGGTGTGGCGAGTTTCAAATAGAGATAATTTCCAATTCGCAGATCCCGCACCTGCAGCGGCGCGTAAGCCGGGCGCCGTTTAAATCCGACATCGGTCACACCGACGGGCGATCCATCGACCGCGACTTGAAATTCGGTCGCCGGAGGAAGCGCTGGCGTGAAGTTCGACCCGATAAAATTCCAAGTGGTGGCCGGCGCGGGATCAGCGTCCTTGGTCGTAACGAGACTGAGTTCCAGCAGCGTCGGCGTGAGAATGGTCAAGGAATACTCGCCGATTTCCGGCAAGGCCGCTGGATTGGCCAGACTTGCTTCCGCGTTAAGGCCGAGAGAAACAAAAAATGAGAAGGCGGCCAGTCGAAAGGCGCCTCTCGCGAATTCGAAAGCGGAAAGGACTCGCATCAAATGGTTTTATCGGCGTTGTTTGCCCCGCGCTTCTATATAAAATCATGCGCCATTTTTTCGGCGTGCGGCAGCGTTAGCCTGTCTGATTTGCATACTAAGTTTCGCATATAGTCAGGTAAAGGCAAACGACTTTTCAGAAAAAACCTTATGTCGTATTCAGAGACAAAACGTCGGACAGCACTGTCGTAAACTAATCCTGTAGAAGGGGAACGGAGGGATTAATCTGCGCGTGGCGACAAAAGCATTTTTGCTTCATTAACCGCTTGCCACCGAAGGGCGTGCGTTTGGGGAATCCCTCGGGAATGGACGCTGCTCGCGAGCCCGTCCCGTCGGCCCCTTAGACCAGGGAGCCGATCAGATCGCGGCGCGGGTCAGACTCAATCCGAAGCCCCTAAAAAATAAATGTCCTGAGAAGCGCGACTCGTTCGTTGTAGAGGTGAACGTGAAGAAAACAACCAAAAACGAAATCGAAAGAAAAAAGACTATGAAAACAAATCTTGCTTCAGTTTGGGCAATACTCTCCGTGGCCGCCGCGCCGTGGATAACGAACGCCGATTCGGGACAACGAAATCAAGCTTCCGCAGAATTTGCCCGGCTCAAAACGCTGGTCGGCACCTGGAAAGGCAAGGCGGATATTGGTCAGGGGCCGGTCGATATGACGGTCCAGTATCGCTTGTTGGCTGGCGGCACCGTGCTCGAAGAGCGAGTTTTCGAGGGCACCCCCATGGAAATGGTCACGATGTTTTACGACAAGGATGGCAAGCTGGCGCTGACCCACTATTGCGCCATGGGAAATCGCCCCGGGATGGTGCTGAAGTCCGCGGATGCCAAAACGTTGCGCTTTGACTTCGACAAGAATTGCGGGATCGATACCGTCAGGGAGTCTCACATGCACGCGTTGGCCATCACTTTCGACGACGCGGACAGGATCACGACGACGTGCCAGGCGATCATCGATGGCAAGGAGATGGACAAACACCCCGCGACGTTAAAGCGAGTGAAATCCGAAGTTGTGGCGGCGTCTCGTTAGGGCGCCGGGTTTCCATCCAAACGAGGCGAAAGTTAGCGGCCCTCTCACGAGACGCCGCTACAAATATTTAACAGAAAAATTACTGCGGACTTTTCCTTTCAACGTTATGAACGTGAAGGTCCAATCAAACAGAAAGGGTAAAAAATGAACTCCAATGTACAAACGGAAAAGAATTCGATCCCAGCGAACATTGTCTGGTTTGAAGTTCCAGCCGATGATCCGCAACGCGCGAGGAAGTTTTACAGCGAGTTGTTTGGCTGGAAAAGCGATTTGATGCCGGGCGCGGAAGCAATGCAATATTATCATCTCGACACCGGCGGACCGGACGCCTCGCCAGATGGCGGCTTAATGAAGCGGCAAAATCCGGGACAGCGCGGAATCACGAACTACATCGCGGTCGCGTCGGTAAACGAATCGGTGGCCAAGGTCCAAAAACTCGGCGGAACGGTCTGCATGCCCAAAACGCCAGTCCAAGGGATGGGTTTCTTCGCAATTTGCCAGGATACCGAGGGGAATACATTTGGAATTTGGGAACGGGCTGAGAATGCCAAATAATATCCTGAAGACGGCGGCTCGTTCGTCGTAATATTGAACAATCGAAATCATTCACATTCAAAGAGAGAAGTTATGAGCGAACAAAATCAAAATGGTTATATGCTGATCTTCCGCGGCACGGATTGGCACAACGAACTTTCACCCGAGCAAATGCAAAAAGTGGCGGATGCCTGGATGGCCTGGTTCAGGGGATTGATGGACGAGGGAACGGTCGTCGCGGGCAATCCGCTGGAACGCACCGGAAAAATTGTTTCCGGACCGAACGGACGCGTTGTCTCGGACGGTCCATTCGCTGAGTCGAAAGAAGCGATCGGCGGCTATTTCCTGCTGAAGGTGGATACCCTGGACGAAGCCGTGAAGATTGCCCAGCAATGCCCCGGTCTTCCCTACGGCGCGCGCGTCGAGGTGCGCCCGGTCATGGCCGAATGCCCATTTTCGACCGAGGCGCAGACGGAGTTGGCCGAAGCGGAACTCGTCGGCGCCCACGCTTAATCCTGCGGTCGATGCAACTCCGGTGACAAACGCTCTCTGATACGCGGCTCGGTTCGATCGATTTGAAACGGAGCCGCGACCTGAGGGAGCGACCTCGATCCCAATTTGCCTGCGCTTAAGGAGAATCCCCCAATGATGACCAACAATCCACTCGCACAAACCGGCGACCCACCGTTCGTACTCGAGCGCACCTTTGTGGCCGCGCGCGATCTGATGTGGAAAGCGTGGACCGAACGCGATCGGCTGATGCAATGGTTCGGGCCGAAGGGCTTTACAATGCCAGCCGCCAAAATGGATTTGCGACCTGGCGGCATGTTTCATTACTGCCTCGCCGGGCCCGATGGAAAGAAGATGTGGGGCAAATTCGTTTACCGCGAGATTGTCGCTCCGGAAGTGATCGTGCTCGTGAATTCGTTTTCCGATGAAGCGGGCGGCATTACGCGCCACCCGATGAGCCCCACCTGGCCGCGCGAGATGCTTTCGGCTTTTGTTCTCACGGAAGATCAGGGTAAAACCACCGCCACTGTGCGATCGACTCCGCTGAACGCGACGGACGAAGAACTGAAAACGTTCGCCGGCGCGCATGATGGAATGAAACAGGGCTGGACGGGAACGTTCGATCAGCTCGAGAAATATTTGGCGAAAGAGAGGAAATGATGAGCAGGGTGAGACTATTGGTAGGAACGCGAAAGGGCGCGTTCATCCTAACGTCCGACGGCAAGCGCCAGAACTGGGACGTGAGCGGCCCGCACTTCGCAGGCTGGGAGCTGTATCATCTCAAGGGTTCACCCGCGGACCCGAACCGCATCTACGCCTCGCAATCCAGCGGATGGTTTGGGCAGATCATCCAGCGCTCGGATGACGGCGGCAAAACCTGGAATCCGCCGGGAAGCAATGCGGAGGATTTGAAAGGGCCCGAGGGCATGCCCAAAGGCGAGAGCAACAAGTTCGTGTACGAAGGTCAGGTCGGCACGCACATGTGGTATGACGGCACCCAGCACCCGTGGGAATTCAAACGCATCTGGCATCTCGAGCCATCCCTCACCGATCCGGAGACGGTCTATGCGGGCGCGGAGGACGCCGCCATTTTCAAAACGACGAACGGTGGCAAAACCTGGCAGGAACTTTCCGGGTTGCGCAACGCCAAAGGGAATCTCTGGCAACCGGGCGCTGGGGGTATGGCCGTGCACACCATTCTTCTCGACCGGAAAAATCCGGACCGAATCTACGTCGCGATATCCGCCGCTGGCGCCTTCCGCACCAATGATGGAGGGAAAACCTGGAAGCCAATTAATCGCGGACTGAAGTCGCCTTACCAGCTTCCCGATCCCGATGCCGAGGTCGGCCACTGTGTTCATCGCATTGCGCTCCATCCCTCGCGCCCAGATGTTCTCTTCATGCAAAAACATTGGGACGTGATGCGCACCGACAACGCGGGCGACTCCTGGACTGAAGTCAGCGGTAATCTCCCCACGGACTTTGGTTTTCCCGTTGATGTGCACGCGCATGAACCGGAAACCATTTACGTCGTGCCGATCAAGAGCGACGCCGAACACTTTCCGATGGAGGGAAAACTCCGCGTCTATCGGAGCAAGAGCGGCGGCAATGAATGGGAAGCGTTAACGAAAGGTTTGCCGCAGAAGGATTGCTATGTGAACGTCCTGCGCGACGCGATGTCGGTCGATTCCCTTGAACCGAGCGGAATTTATTTCGGCACGACTGGCGGCCAGGTCTATGGCTCCGCCGACAGCGGCGATTCCTGGAACGCCATCGTTCGCGATCTGCCAGCCGTGCTCTCGGTGGAGGCGCAGACATTGCCTTAATGGGAACAGTTTCTCAATCGCGCAGATTTCCATTCTGATGATCCGCGTCCTTCTTCCATATCACTTGCGCAATCTCGCCCGCGTCAGCGGGGATGTCGAATTGGAACCGAACGGCCCCATCACGATCGGTTCCATCCTTAACCAAATCGAGGCGCGGTATCCCGTGCTGCGCGGAACCATCCGCGACCACGTCACGTTACGCCGCCGCCCCTTCATTCGCTTTTTCGCGTGCGAGCAGGATTTATCCAACGAACCGGTTGAGACGATCTTGCCAGAACCAATCGCGACTGGCGCGGAACCGTTCATGATCATTGGCGCCATCGCGGGAGGGTAGGAAATGACGGACGTTCCGCAGCTCACGGAGCACCTCTTTCGTCACGAGGCTGGGAAACTGGTTTCGGTGCTCGCGGGCATTTTCGGCATCGAGCGGCTGCAACTCGCTGAAGATGTCGTCCAGGAAGCACTCGTTCGCGCCTTGCGCACGTGGCCGTACTACGGCGTTCCCAAAAATCCAGCCGCGTGGCTCACCCAAACCGCCAAGAATCTCGCGCTCGATGTCATCCGTCGGGAGAAGAATTTTCAGGATAAGCAGCCGCAGGTTATCGCCTTTATTGAGAATTGGTCTGATTCCAGCGAAAGGAGCGACTCGGTCTTTGAAACCGAAATCAAAGACGACCGCCTGCGCATGATGTTTGTTTGCTGCCATCCCGTGATTCCCACCGAAGCGCAGGTTGCCCTCACTTTGAAGACTCTCTGCGGGTTCGGCATTCCGGAAATCAGCCGCGCCTTTCTCACCAGCGAAGCCGCCATCGCGAAGCGGTTGACGCGCGCGAAGCAAAAAATTCGCGACGCACGGATTGCTTTCGAAATACCAACGGGCGAGGAATTGCTGCGGCGCCTGGAGGGCGTTTTACAATCGCTCTACCTGCTCTTCAACGAAGGTTACAAAGCCTCGAGCGGCCAGAATTTGGTGCGAGAGGAACTTTGCCGCGAAGCGATCCGCCTTGGGGCGCTCCTCGCGGCGCATCCCGCTGGCAGTCAGCCGCGCGTCCACGCTCTGGTCGCGCTCATGCTCTTGAACGCGGCGCGGCTCCCCGCCCGGACGGACGCGCTCGGAAACATCCTTCGCCTCGAGGAACAAGATCGTTCCCGCTGGGATAAATCGATGATCGCCCGCGGCATGTTTCACCTCGCGCGATCCGCCGCCGGAAGCGAACTCAGCGAATACCACCTCCAGGCCGGCATCGCCGCCGTTCATTGTGCCGCGAACAATTTCCAATCCACCGATTGGCCTCAGATACTTTCCCTCTACGACCGCCTGATCCAAATCGATAATTCTCCCGTCGTCGCCCTCAACCGCGCCGTCGCCGTCGCCCAGATCAACGGCCCCCGAGCCGGCCTCGAGATCGTCGAAAGCATTCGCAAAACCGAAATGCTCGAATCCTATTACCTGCTTTATGCCGTCCTCGCCGAATTCGAATCCCAGGTCAACAACTTCGAATCTGCCGCCCGGAACCTGCGTAGGGCGATCGACCTAACCGAACTCAAGTCCGAACGGAACTTCCTCTGCAAGCGCCTCGCCGCGTGCGAAGCACCCGTACCAGCCTGCGCACCTCTGGATGCAAGCTAACAGAAAACGGTAAACAAGGCTTACAGAAAAAGCGAAAGCTCTCTCGCACTCCAACAAGCCGGCTCCTCTTGGTCAAAGCTAGCGGTTACAAGGGGGAACTTTGGGCACGTCGGACGCGACCGGCATCTCCCCGCGCCATTCGCACTCTGACCGAATGGCTTGAATACGCGCCTGAATAATCTACGCTAGGGAATTAGGATGAGCCGATAAAACCGGCGCGGGGCCGCGCTGATGTCCAGGTTTACTTCAATCTTGTTGCCCGTCCCAGTCCAGCCGGAGCCGAGCGTAACCCATTCAGGAGCCGTGATATCCTCAGAGCTTTGCAGCCGGTAAACTTTTCCCGAGAAGCTTTGCCAAGTCAGTCTGAGCATGCTGCCGTTTTCAAACTCCCCGGTTACTTTCGGAGAATTCAATCTAATGACGTTAAACGAGACAGCAGCGCTTTGCGGTGGGCTGCCATTGTCACTCACCCGAATAGTAATCGTATTTGTTCCGGGAATTTGTCCTCCCGGTGGCGTCCACGTAAATACACCGCTGCCAGCATCAACCATGGCGCCGGGGGGCGCGGGTGAATCGAAACTGTAAGCCAGAGTCTCGTCAGAAGTTGCACCTGACGTCTGCAATCTGACAGTCAAGGTCTGCCCAGGGTAAACTAATTGATCTCCAGGTGAAATCAGATTCAAGGTGCCGCCCTGATCGACATTGGCGCTTCCTGGAGTCGGTTTCATCGCGACAATTTCTGTGCCTCCGTCCGGGTAACGTCCCTGGCTAACGTCACTGCTTTGCGCCCCGAAACTGACAAAATCCGCCGTGTCGCCGTTGGGGGCAAATAAGCCGATGCTTGTTCCGGCCTTGCTCAACTTGAAGTTTACGTGCAAATCGTTACCGGCCGACGAGTTTTGATTGTCTGCCCACACGAGCAGAAATCCGCGCGGGGGAATCGCATAGCCAACGGGAACCTTAAACTTATATCGATTTGTTTCAACATCGCTAAGAAAGTATCCAGAGAGATCGACAAATTCGTTGCCCGGATTATAAAGTTCAAACCAATCGTCGGGTTTATTTCCGATTGGATTCCTAATCGTCTGCGTGTTGGATGCCATCCATTCATTAACAACGACCGAGGTCGCAATAATGTTGCTGCTATTTGGAGAACCTGGAGTGCTATGGGCTAATTCTCGCCGGTCAAATCCCTGCCCGTCAGGAACGGAACCGTAGGATCGACCGGGCAGCACTTCGGCATAATCTAAAAAATCGAGTACTAGTGGTTGGCCATTATAAGTTCGACTCAGCGCCAGTGACCCACTCGCGTTTTGCAAGGCAAACGTTGTGTGCAGCTCATTCGAAGTCGAAAAGCTCGCCTGGCCGTCCGCAAAAATGATTTTAAATTCGCCCGGTGCGACGAAGGAGCCATTCGGAAAAGGAGATTGAAGAAGATTGGAGTAATCATCAGCGAGATAAAGATCTGATAATGCAATAACGGCGGGTCCCGAATTATACAGCTCAATCCAAGGGCTGAGACCACCTAGACCGTTTGTTAGGCCCGAGAAAGCATCCGGTTGCACTTCATTAATCCAGAGCGCAGGAAACGCCGGCAGGCTTCCGC
>DASYTB010000453.1:0-10115 GCA_036002705.1 Verrucomicrobiia bacterium | reverse complement strand
GCGGCGCTTTTTCGACTTGCCCAGGCGAACGTATCCAAATATCCCGCCCCGCACGAGAATTTGGATATCGCCGATGTTCTCCGCCTCATCCAGAGCTGGCTCAATGAACTTGAATCCGCGCAATTCACACGGAACCCGCTTCAGTGCAGAGACGCACCGCGATTAGCTCTTCTTGAATTCGAACCGGCGCCGCTGAAGTCAGCTCCGGCAGTGCCAGTATAAATTCCCCATGCCGTTTCGATTCACTTTCCTTGGCTCCGGCACGTCTCAGGGCGTCCCGATGATCGGCTGTGGTTACCCGGATTCCTTTCTTGCCAATCCGAAAAATCATCGCATGCGGCCATCGATTTACGTCGAGACGGACCAGGTCCGGTTTGTGGTCGATACGACTCCGGAGTTCCGGCTCCAGATGCTGCGGGAAAAGATCAAATGGCTCGATGCCGTTCTCTTCACGCATGCGCACGCCGATCACATCATGGGCCTGGATGATTGCCGCCGCTTTTGCGATTTGAGAAAAGGCTCGCTTCCCATCTATGCGACGCAGGAGACTCTGAAACATTTGGAACGCATCTTTGTCTATGCCTTCGACGGCCGTCCCATTCCAAAGGGCTATTTTCACCCGGACCCTCGAATTATCGATGGGCCATTTACGCTCGCCGATCTTGAGATTGTTCCGTGCGCGCTGCCGCATGGTTCAATCACCACGACAGGTTTTCTCTTTACTCAGGATGGCCGGAAAAAACTTGCGTATCTGAGCGACTGCAAATCAGTTCCGGAGGAAGTCATTGAACGCGTGCGAGGCGTTGAAGTCGTGGTGCTCGATGCGCTGCGGCGCGATCCTCACCCGACCCACATGTGCCTCGACGAAGCATTGACCGCCGCGCGCCGGATTGGCGCCAGGAGCACTTATTTCACTCACTTGACGCATGATTACGATCACGACGTGGATCAAGCGGAGATGCCGCCCGGAATTGAGTTTGCCTATGATGGGTTGAGGGTCAACATTACCTAGCCATGGCTGGTCGAACGAAGTTTCTCCTCGCATTCTGGGCCATTTTTTTGCTCCCGCCCGCGCGCGCCCAGGAAAGCGGCGAAGCCGTGATACTGGTGTATAACCGCCGGATGTTTGATTCCAAACAAGTGGCCGATCACTATGCGGAAAAAAGGCATGTGCCCAAGGACCACATTATCGGGCTGAACTTGCCTGAAACGGAATCGATCAGCCGCGATGATTTTGAGAGCAAGCTTCAGCAACCCCTCTGGAACGCACTGAAGTCCCGCAACTTATTTGTCTATCCCGAGACGATCAGTCTTTCGTCCACGAGCAGGTGTAGCATGGCGCAGGCGAGAATTCGTTACGCGGTCCTCTGCTATGGGGTTCCGGTGAAAATCGCTCCCGATCCGAATCGCAACGAAGAAGAGGCGGAAAAACTGCCACCGGAACTGCGGCGCAACGAAGCCGCGGTTGATAGCGAATTGGCTTTGCTACCGTTCCTGGATCGCAAGCTGCCTCTCGCTGGCTTTCTCTCCAATCCGTTTTTTCTCATGACCAATCGCGATTTGATGACGCCCACGAACGGCGTTTTGATGGTGGCGCGCGTGGATGGGCCTTCGGCGGACATCGCGAATGGCCTTGTCGATAAGGCAGTGCAAGCTGAGAAGGAAGGACTCTGGGGACGCGCCTATTTTGATCTGCGCGGCATCACCAATGGTGCATATAAATTAGGTGATGAATGGATGACCCTCGCCGCGGACGCGGCCAAGGCCTATGGCTACGACGTGGTCATGGATAAAAACAGCCAGACCTTTCCGCCTTCCGCTCCGCTCAATGATATTGCGTTTTATTTTGGATGGTACGACCAAAGCGTTTCCGGACCATTTACGAATAGAATGGCCGAGTTTCGTCCCGGCGCGGTCGCTTACCACCTGCACTCCTTCAGCTCGAAAACACTCAGGGTTCCGGATGTTTGGTGGACCGGCCCTTTGCTCACGGGCGGCGCAACTGCCACGATGGGGTGTACCGAGGAGCCTTATTTGCAAACCACGCCGCAGGTGAACGCTTTTCTCGCCCGGTTCCTTTTCCTGGGTTTTTCCTTTGGCGAGGCGGCCTACGCGGCGCAACCCTCGCTCTCATGGCAGAACACGATCATTGGTGATCCGCTCTACCGTCCGTTCGCCAAAACACGACTCGAGCGCTTCCAAGAGCTTTCGGAGCGCAAAGACAAAAATCTCGAATGGTCCATCCTGATGTCCATTAACGTGCGGGTCGCTCAAGGCGTTTCCATGGAGGAGATTTTGAAACTTTATCGTGAGGCGCCCGAGGTGAAAAACAGCTTTGTTTTGCAAGAGAAGCTGGGCGACCTCTACCATTCGCGCGGAAAGATTTTTGATGCGGTAGCGGCCTACGAGGCGGCGTTGAAACTGCCGATGTCCCGCTTGCAGCGGCTGCGAATTACGCTGGACGCAGGGCCGCTCCTGACCGATCTGGGACACCCGCAAGAGGCCTACAGCTTGTATCAGGCAGTGCTCAAGGACTTTCCGGATTACACTGATAAAAAGGAGATTTACGAGCATCTCGCAAAAGCCGCCGCACGCCTGAACAAGAGCGACGAGGCTCGGGAGTTCGAGAGATTAGCCAGAGAGCAAAGCTGATGTGCACTTTCGCCGCGCTGCTGATTTGTGCTTAGAGCGTGCTTTAAAATTGTGGCGCAGACCTCCAGTCTGCTGTATCGCAGGTTTCCAACCGGCGGGCGCCACGAGTACGCGGGACGCTGCCGATTAGAAATCGGCGATACAGCAGGTTGGAAACCCGCGCTACAAAGCTTTTGAATTTTTAAAACAGACTCTTAATGGCCGCGTGAGTGGTGAAATGCTAACCTGCCGCTGCCGCTTTTGTGGATACGTCCTCTCGTATTCACGGGATGACGTCGGCATGGACGCACGCTGTTCGAACTGCGGCCAGACGATTCGGCTGCCCGGAAGGCTCGCGACGGTGGCGACAATCCGAACGCGCCGGCAAACGGACCGGCTTGGCGTCGGTTTCGAGGTCGCCGGGTTTATTTGCATGTTTTTTTTCTTTCCCTGGGGATTCTTTGTTGGGGCGGGTCTGGTATATTTCGGCTGGCGAAAGTCCAACGCCTTTGTTTGCAGCAGTTGCGGAGGGAGGGTGAAGAACAGAGAAACAGAATCCTGCCCCAACTGCCGAGCCAAATTCAGTAGTGAATAAACACGTCAAGCGCAGGATATGGATAAAAAGGTCGTCGTTATCACTGGAGTTTCTCGAGGGTTGGGGCGCGCCATGCTCGAAGAGTTCGCCGCTCGCGGGCACACCATCGCCGGATGCAGCCGCTCTGAGCAATCCTTGACCGAAATAAAGGCGAAGCACCCTGGATCAAATCTTTTCTCGGCCCTGGATGTTTGTGATTGGAAAGCTGTTGAACTCTGGGCGGCGGAGGTCACGGAGAAATTCGGTGCGCCGGCTTTGCTGGTGAACAACGCCGCGCTGATCAATCGCAGCGCGCCGTTGTGGGAGTTAACGCCGGAAGAGTTTTCCAGTGTGATTGATGTGAACATCAAAGGCGTCTTCAACGTCCTTCACGCCTTTTTGCCCGCGATGATCCTCAAAGGCGAAGGTGTGATCGTGAATTTCAGCTCCGGCTGGGGCCGTTCGACTTCACCGGAAGTCGCGCCTTATTGCGCGACGAAATGGGCCATCGAAGGATTGACTCAGGCGCTCGCGCAAGAATTGCCGGACGGGCTGGCCGCCGTGCCGCTTAATCCGGGGATCATCGATACTGAAATGCTTCGCAGTTGTTTCGGAGATGGCGCGCAATCCTATCCAAAACCGGAAGCCTGGGCCAGGAAAGCCGTCCCTTTTCTCCTCTCGTTGAACGCCGGTCAGAACGGGCAATCACTGAGCGTTCCGTCTGCTCAAGAGTAGGCAAGGTCAGAACCTCCAGCCGAACGGGGATTTGACGAGCGCATCCAAAAGTTTCGCATCCGCCGCTGGGAAAGTGAAATCGCGCACTTCTTCGCGTCTGACCCAGGCGACGGCGGCACAATGGATTGGTTCAGGGATCCCGTTCAACAGTTCGCAGCGGAAGAACTTCAGGTGAACCGTCTTCTCGGGATATTCGTGCGTGACCTCTTCCATGAGTTCGCGGACAACGACTTCGATCCCAAGTTCCTCGCGAAGTTCGCGGCTGAGACAGCTCTCGAAACTCTCGTTGGCCTCAACCTTGCCACCGGGAAATTCCCAGAGACCGCCGAGGTGATCGTTTGGCCGACGTTGCGTAATCAGGAGCCGGCCCTGGTGGAAGACCAGACCGGCCGCCACGTCGATGATCATCGGCCAATGGATTTATAAATCCATCCGAGAGATTCCATCTCTTTGGGATCAAAAAGATTGCGACCATCAAACATGATTGGGCAAGTCATCACCTTGCGGGCGCGTTCGAGATCCAGTTTCTTAAAGACCGGCCATTCCGTGGCGATGACAAGCGCATCGCAGCCGTCCGGCACGAGGTTCAGATCGGGAACATACGTGGCGTTGGGCAGGACATCTTTGGCCTTGTCCATTGCCTTCGGATCATAGACCCGCAGCTTCGCGCCTTCCTTTTCAAGCCTCTGACAGAGATCAATCGCGGGCGACATGCGGACGTCGTCGGTATTTTGCTTGAAAGCGAGACCGAGCACTCCGATGCATTTGTCCTTCAAGACCCAAAGGGTATCGGTGATTTTCTTCACGAACCTGTCCATCTGCATGGAATTGATTTTCTGGACCTCTTTGAGCAGGGCAAAATCATAGCCGAGTTGCTCGGAAATTTTGATAAAGGCGCTCAGGTCTTTCGGAAAGCAACTGCCGCCGAAACCGAGCGACGCATCGAGAAAGCGCCGCCCGATGCGCACATCCATACCCATGCCGTTGGCGACCTCCTGCACGTTCGCGCCGGTCGCCTCGCAAACGACCGAGATTGCGTTGATGTAGGAGATTTTCAGAGCGAGAAAGGAATTGGCCGCGTGTTTGATCAACTCCGCGGAGTTGATGTCCGTGACCAAAATGGGCGCCTGGAAAGGTGCATAGACTTCTTTCATCGCCTGGATCGGGCGTTGAGACTGGACACCGATTACGATACGATCCGGCTTCATTAAATCTTCGACGGCGAAACCCTCCCGGAGAAACTCAGGGTTGCTGACCACATCAAATTCAACCTTGGCTTTGCAATAACGTGAAATCGTCTCGGCGACTTTCTGCCCGGTTTTCACTGGGACGGTGCTTTTATCGACGACAATCTTATAGCCGTTCATCGCCTTGGCGATGTCACGAGCCACGCGCTCGATAAAAGTAAGGTCAACCGACCCGTCCGGTTGAGGGGGCGTCGGGACGGCGAGAAAAATAATATCTGAATTGCAAACGCCTTCCTCGGTGGAGGCGGTGAAGGAGAGGTGCCCCTCTTCGTGGTTTTTGCGAACGAGTTCCTCGAGCCCCGGCTCGTAGATCGGGATGCCACCACTCTTGAGCAGCTTCACTTTGGCTTCGTCGCAATCGACACATATTACCTTATGGCCGACTTCGGCGAAACATGCGCCGGTGACAAGGCCGACGTAACCGGTGCCGATGATGGTAAGTTTTGAACTCATCTTTTTTGCGGATTCTTTATGCCTTAATGCTTTTGCGAGGGCAAGGACGGCGAAGCTTTCGGCGCCATTTCGTCGCCCACAAATTCGCGGACTTTGGCAGCAGGCTCTGGTTTGGGCTCCGTGCTCTCGGCCAGTAATCTCTCCAGCGGGGTTTACGTGGCACTATCTATCGCTTCGCCGGCCTGCTGCACCGGAACAGTGTGGGCCGGATATCGCGCGGATATTTGAAGCGCGGGAGGCCGTTGTTGTCCGTGACGAGCCAAAAGTATTGCGGGTCAATGGCGAGGCCTTCCATTGTGCCGGTTGGGTAGATCGTTTTATAAGCGACTTCTTCGGCGACTTCCATCTGGCCGAAGCTATACTCCGCGAGAACGCGTTTTTGCTCGGGATCGACCTCAAGTATACAGCGGTGGTTGCGATCCAGAATAAAGAGGTGGCCATCGGCGAAAGCCAGGTCGGAGTAATGCGGGCCGCCGAAGGCAAATCCATCCGAATCGACGAAGAAGGAATCGAGGACCTTGAGGGTGGGCAGATCGACGACGATAACGCGCGGGGTCTCGCGTTCATTGGCTAAATACAATTTGCCGCCGCCAATCGCGATCCCTTCGAAAGAAGCGTTGGGGTCGCTGCTGAAGAATCGCTTCACGGACGAAAGATCGATGAGCAACCGGTCCACCTTCTTCCCATCCGGGCTGGAGCGAAATACATCCCGTTTGGATTCTTCGGAGATGTAAAGATTCCCCTGCGGATCGGTCGTTATTCCTTCGCAATCGAACCGGCTGCCGGTGTAACGAACGGTGGCAGCGGCGAGCGCTCGCGGAAAGAACGGGGTGGGCATGAGCTGCGCCGAACCATTCGTGACCTTCCCCAGGGCCGGAAAGTTCGTCAGAAAGCGAATCTCAAAAAGCTCGGGACCGCGATCACTCAAGGTCAGGAGCTTCCCATCGTGAAAGACCAGGCCGGAAGCGTCGAAACGTCCTCCGTTCGGCGGCGTGAGCTGCCAAGTGGCTTCGGCCTTCAGCGTAAAATGCTGGCGGGCATCGTTCGTGCGAACACCGAGCGAGCCGCCTTTGGCCGCCTTCGCGCCCGGCGCGTCGGTCCCGGCCCAAAGCCATTCCAGGCCCAGAAAAAGGAAAGTGGCAAAAAAAATTTGCAGAGCGTAAGGCGGTGAAATGCCGGCGAGCGCCTTGCGCGTCCGCTCCCAGGCGGATCTGTGCCGGGGTGAATCAGCGGGCGAGCTTTTCTGGTCTGAAGATTTAATCGCGCAAACTTACAGTCGGATGCCCGGCGAGTAAAACGGCGGCGGGCTCTTTTATTGTCGTTTTCGCGCCATCTCTTCCAGCCAATCGCAAGCGGGCGGCAGAATTCTGCTCCAGTGAAAGGATTTCGCCCGTTCCCAGGCGTTGACGCGGAGCTTGTCGTAAAAGGCGGGGGCACGGAGAAGGTCGTTGATCCGGTCCGCGAGCAATTCAGGGGTTTCGCCGCGCGCCACCACGCCGGTTTCGTTGTCCAGGGTCGATTCCCGGAGCCCTTCCACAGGATAAACCGCCGCCGGCGTTCCCATCGCGTTCGCCTCGATCACATTCAAACCCCAGCCTTCACGCTGCGAAGTATGCAGAAGAAGATGCGAGCCGCGCAGCAATTCATCTTTCTCTTTCTCGGGCAGCGAACCCGTGAACGAAACGTCTGCCTCCAAACCACGCTCTTGAATAAGTCGCCGCAGCGGTTCCTGCGTTTCGCCTGTCCCTACAATTTTCAGGTTGGCGGCGACCCCTCGTTTTTTTAGCTCCGCCACCGTGCGGACGGCGTGGTCGATCCGCTTATTCGGCGCCAAACGTGAAACGACGGCAAGCTGCAAGGGAATACTTAGGGTTTTCGGAGGGAGGGACGGAAGCGCGTGAGTATGCACGCCATAGCGGATGATTTTCACCTGGCGCACGCCATGGCGGACGAGCAGATCCTGCGTCGATTCGCAGGCCGTCCAAAACACCACGTTTCGATAAAGCCAATGGGTCCAGACTTCCTGCCACTTTCCAACGGTGTTCCAGGGAAATTTGTAGAACGCGTCCCAAATCGGGCCGAGCACTTCGTGAATGTAACCAATGCTATTGGTGCCACACCACCAGGGTGCGTACCACGGAATGCCGTGATGCTGGTCAATGACGAGGTCGAAGCGTGGCTGCTTCTTGAACCAGCGGCGAGCGTGCAGAATCGAACTTCCAATGCCGCCTCCTCTGACAATCCTGATTCCTTCGATGACCACCTCGGGAGCGCATCCCGGGAAACTATTGGCAAACCAATAGACCTCATGCCCCCGCTGCGCCAAAGCAGCCAGGTATCCTTGGGTGACGCGCTCGGCCCCGCCCGAAAGCGGGTTCTGCGGGTCACGCCAATTGAGCATGAGAAAACGCACGGCGGTTTAATGGCATCGGACGTCGATCAAGGCAAACGGAAGTTCCAGATTTCCGACAGGCCTATCGGGAGAAGACTGAATCCCTGAAGTTATAATATCCTGAGAAGCAAAGGTTTTCATGGTGAACAACTGCTGTGAATAACGGTGAATAGCGATGTGAAAAAGTGGCGGTGGCCTTCATTGGACCGCAGTCATCAACGCGAAAATCAATGGTGATTCCCAAATTAAGCCTGAATCAATAGCCCAAAACAGCAATGCTTATTAGTACGCTGCCTGTCAATTGGTTGCAACTTAAATGCCTTAATTCGCCAGCATACTTTCGGGACGCCAGAGCTTATATCGTCCACTCCGAACGCGCGCGAGGAATTCTTATTCACAGAAAGGGCAAAGTTATTCACCGGAGTTAGGGCGGCAAACGGAACCAAAAGTTCACCAGGCCGTAACATTCCTGTCACATTCAGGAGCGAAGCTCTTGGTGTTGGTTTATGAAAACAGGAGCATTGCTACCAACAAAAGGTCTGGTGCTGCGAGACGGTTTAACGCTCTCCGTTGAAACCAGTATTCTGATTCGAACCGTTCTCGATGCGGTCCACGAGGTGCGCTGGCCCCGCGTTTTTTTCCAACGGGCGGAGGAAGACACCACACCCGAACCCGTCTTGCGCGGCCTGCTTAGCTATTGTCTCGTGAAGGGCATTTGCGGCGCGCACGAAATCGAAGCAGCCGTCGCGGATGACCCAGGCGCGGAATACCTCGCCGCCAACTACCGTCCGAAATGGCAGACGATTCACGAGTTCAGGCGCAGAAACCTGAACGGCCTGAAGGACGCGCTGGCGGTTGTGATCTGCCGGTGTCAGGGAGAGCCGCTCCTGGCTGACGCGTTTGCCTTGCCCTTGATTGAAACAGCGCTGGATTGCCTTACGGAAGCCAATAGACGGCTCTTTCGCGCGATCAAAGCGGATAGCATGGTTCTCGACTGGTGAGGGAGTGTGGTTCTTGGCTTGCGCACGGGAAGGCATACATGCATGCAGCATGTATGCCTTCAACGACAATAAGCATCAGTTCGGAGCTCACGCGCTTCTCAAAGAGCACAAGCAATCTGGCGCGAGTTTTTCAGACGTGATCCTTGAGCATTTCGGCAACCTTCGAAAGCCGGCTCAAACCGCTGGCGAACTTTTGGACCGGCTGGAATCCTTGCCACCGCCGCGAATTAACGAGGAGCGACTGAAGCTTTTAGGCTTGGGACGCGGACGTCGATCCGCGCGTGGAAAGCAATGATCTCCGATACTACCTTCGCCAGCGTTTTAATTCAGGAACGCCGGCGTAGGAAGCGTGGCCTGCTTTGACTTTCCTCGCGTGCAAGCGGCGCAAACCATTCAGCTGACGATTATCACCTCGGGTGAGGTATCCATCTTGTTCGACGATGCTGTGGCCGCTTGGGAGTGCTGCAAGATTGGCCCATTTATCGTCTTCATCGGGGAGTCATGGACGCAGCAGCCGATATCGATCGAGAATTGGTTAGCAAGGGCCAGCGTCTGGGAGAAAACGACAACTGGATCGCTGCTTTTGCGCTTTATTATGGTGAGCCCGTCATCAGCCGGGATTTGGCCTTCGACCGCGTAGCCGGAATTCGTCGAATAGCATATTAAAAACTCGGATAAACCAGAGACCGTCTGCACCCGCCAAACACGGCCGGACCATCAAAATGGTTCTTCCCCCGTCTCGTTCCCGGCTTGCTGCCGGTACTCGCCGCCGAAAGCAGCCCACGGATTGCGGGGTTTGAGCGTCCATTGGTCCAGAAGATCGGGCGAAATCTCCGTCAGGAAACGCGACTTCTGCTGCATGATGTCGCCCGTATAGCCCTGTGCCATCCGGATCATCGGATAGGCCAGGTAAAGCTCTCTCTTCGCGCGCGTAACGCCCACATAGAAGAGGCGGCGCTCTTCTTCAACATTTTCCTCGTTTTCCAGGGAACGAGCGGTCGGGAACAGTCCGTCACAAAGCATGATCAGGAAAACCACCTCGAATTCGAGTCCCTTGGCCTGGTGAATGGTCGTGAGTTTGA
>DASYTB010000452.1:0-6494 GCA_036002705.1 Verrucomicrobiia bacterium | reverse complement strand
CCCGGCGGGCGCTTTTTCCGTTGGGCCGTTTCGGTTCCATCGTCGCATTTACATCCGCGCCGGCTTTAAGTAGCGCGCGCATGGCTTCGGTCCGGCCCTCGCGCACGGCGAAGAATAGAGGAGTAAACCCGGACTCTAACGGTGTTTGAAAATCCGCTCCGGCATGAATCAACAGATCCACCACTTCTGCATGACCGTCCGCCGCCGCCCACATGATGGCGGTCTGTCCGCGTCTCTCCTTTGCGCTCACGTCAGCCCCGGAAGCCAGAAGCGCCTTGACCGGACCTCGTTTGCCCGTGCGAGCGGCGGTCATGAGCACGGTTTCACCGCCGCGCAACGCGGTGTTCGCGTCCGCGCCCGCTTTGAGGAGCAATTCCACCAGTTCACTATTTCCATTCAGGCAGGCGAGAGAAAGGGGCGTGACGCCATAGTGGTTCGTTGTGTTGACGTTCGCGCCCGCGTTCACCAGCCGGGTTGCCGTATCCAAATCGTCGAGGTAAGCCGCCCAATGCAGCGCGGTCATGCCGTCCGGTTGGGCGGTATTCAGGTCCGCGTGCTTCTCAAGCAGAGCGCGCAGGTTTTGGTGATCTCCTTTTTCCGCCGCGTCGGCCAGCGGCGAGCCGCTGCCGGCGGCGAACATCTTTCCGCTGGCGACGGAGAGCAGGAGAATAAATATCCCAAATCGCTTCACGTGTGTGCTTATTCTGGCCTGCTTTGACATTGCTTTCAATGCCGACCTTAAGAACGTCCGAACCAGGCGATGCGGCTGATGCGGCTCGAGCCGCAACTTTCGCGCTCGATGTGCCCATTGATTTATGTGGTACATCAAAAACGGTGAGCTTCGCAAATGCGCGGCTCATGGCGGCGTGCTGCCAGGCAATATGCTGGAGGGGGTTTTGCCTGAATTTGTGGATTATCCTGCGATTGTCCCGATTTATGAAGTCGGCGAGCACTCGGGCATCATTACTTCAGCATGGCTTTTGTGAACGGCCCTGGCTCCGAGAGGCGCTGAGATCTCCAGACCGCATCCTCCAGACCAGATGAAATTCTGATATTACAACGCATCGCATTAACGCGTTTCGCCCGGCTTGATCAAAGCAGGGCGAAATGCCTACACTCGCTTGCATGGCCGCAATGAGAGAGGGTGAAGTGCTCGACCGCACCGATGGCGGGGCGGGGCACGCGCAAGCTGACCAGCATCATCCCTTTATCAGTCCCGAAACCCGGATGCGTGAATTCTCAGTGCGCGCGGTGATAATGGGGACGATTCTCGGGATGATTTTCGGGGCTTCCTCGCTTTATCTCGTGCTTAAGGTCGGGATTACCGTCAGCGCCTCGATTCCAGTGGCGGTCATTTCCATTACGCTCTTTCGACTTCTCTCGAAGATTGGGATCAAGGACGCGACCATTCTCGAGCATAACATCGTCCAGACGGCGGGTTCCGCTGGCGAATCGCTCGCCTTCGGCGTCGGTGTGACCATGCCCGCGATCATGATTTTGGGCTTCGACCTGGAAGTGACCCGGGTCGCGCTGGTCGCGGTGCTGGGCGGGCTGCTTGGGGTGCTCATGATGATTCCGCTGCGGCGCGCCCTGATTGTTCAACAGCATACGACGTTAAAGTATCCGGAAGGCACCGCTTGCGCCGAAGTGCTGAAAGCGGGCGCTTCGGCGGAATCGCTCGCCATGGCTTCGCCGGAGTGGCGGCATGCGTCCAGCAAGCAACGCGCGGTGGAACGCGGCACCAGCGCCGCGACGATCTTCGCGGGCTTTGGCATCGGGCTCGTCTATAACGTGGCCATGCAGGCTTTCCGTCTCTGGAAGAATGTGCCCGAAAAGCTTTTCGGGCCATGGTTCAAAGGCGCTTCGGTCGGAGCGGAGATCACCCCTGAGCTGCTCGGCATCGGCTACATCATCGGAACGCGCATTTCCTGCATCATGGCGGCGGGCGGCGTTCTTTCTTATTTGGTCCTGATTCCGATGATTAAATTTTTCGGTGATGCGCTGCCGCAAGCGCTCGCGCCCGGCAGCATCCCAATTTTCCAGATGGGGCCGAACGATATCCGCGGGGCCTATATTCTTTATATTGGCGCAGGCGCGGTTGCGGCGGGCGGCATTATCAGCCTGATTCGCTCGCTGCCGTTGATCTGGCACGGCATTCGCGAGGGGCTGCGAGATGTGGGCGCCAACGCCAGCCAAGCTGCCGCGGGAGTAAGCCGTTTGCGAACAGAGGACGATCTGCCGATGAAGCTGGTCTTCGGCGGAATCATCGCGCTCATTGTCGCGATCACCGTTGCTCCGAAGCTGCACATGAACATAATGGGGGCCATTCTCATCGTCGCTTTCGGTTTTCTCTTCGTCACGGTCTCTTCGCGGCTCACCGGTGAAATTGGTTCGTCCTCCAATCCCATCTCCGGTATGACCGTGGCCACTCTGCTTCTGACCAGTCTGGTTTTTCTGGCGCTCGGTTGGACTGAGCCGGGGTATTACGTCACCGCGTTGTCGGTGGGCGCGATTGTTTGCATCGCATCCTCGAATGGGGGGACCATCTCGCAGGATTTAAAAACGGGCTATCTGATCGGCAGCACTCCCAGGTATCAACAAATCGCCATTCTCTTTGGCGTCCTGGCCTCCGCGCTGATGCTCGGCCCGATCCTCCTCAAGCTGAACGATAACGCCACCGTCTTTGTTCCGGTGAACCAGCCGGAGCTGAAAACAGAGGTTACAAAGCTTCCGCAACAGAAGCAGTCGCTCCACGGGCCGCAAGCCGCCGCGGACAAAAATAGCTATTACGTCTGGCAGCGAATTGATCCGGAAGGCGGTCCGGCGAAGAAATACCTCGTCAATAACGCAGGTCAGGCCGTCTATCTCGTCGATCCCGGGATCAATGGCACGGTGCTGAAGCGTCCCGACGGATCGGACGTGCGCAAATTCGAAGCTCCGAAAGCCACCCTCATGTCTTACATCATTAAAGGCATCCTCGATCGCAAGCTGCCGTGGGGACTCGTCCTGCTCGGTGTGATGATCTCGGTCGTGCTCGAACTCTGCGGAGTCGGTTCCCTCGCGTTCGCGGTCGGCGTTTATTTGCCGCTCTCAACGTCGGCGCCGGTCTTTATTGGCGGGGTTGTTCGCTGGATTGTTGACCGCCGCCGCCGTGTCGAACTCGCGCACCGCCGGCTCACCGAGGAACAGCTTGCCGCCGATGCCGACCGCAGCCCTGGCGTCCTCTGCGCCTCGGGCTATATTGCTGGTGGCGCGATCGCCGGAATCGTCATCGCCATTTTGGCCGGCGCCCTGGAGGAGTGGGACGCGAAATTTGCCAAACTCGCCGAAGGCAATCCGTTTTTTACGGGTCCGAACGCGGACGCTCTGGCGCTGATCCCTTTCCTCGGTCTGATCGTTTTTCTTTATCTCGTCGCTCGCGAAAATGTGCTCTCCTCAAAGGAAACTGCGTGATCGCCGGAAGATTCGGCGAATGCGGTTTCATTTCTGCATACTTGGCAGCCGGCGTTTTATTTTCTGGTGTGCTGGAAGACGCACATTGAGAACGCCTGGACTGCGCGTTAAATCGTTAGCGGACGGACGAGTTTTATGGAGGGCCAGAATCATCCCAGGCGCGGATTCACGCTCATCGAGTTGTTGGTCGTCATCGCGATTATCGCGATCCTGGCGAGCCTTCTCCTGCCGGCGCTCAGCACCGCCAAGGCGGAGGGACAGCGCGCCCGCTGCCTCAGCAATCACAAACAACTGCTGCTCACCTGGAGCCTCTATAACGATGATTCGGATGGCAAACTCGTCCCGAATTCACTCCAGCAACAATCTCCGTCCGTGAAGACCTGGGTTTTCGGAACGATTCACGGCCAATCCGAGGGGTTTACCAATCCGGCATCCTTGTTGGATAGCTCGCGAGCGGCGTTCGCCAAGTACCTGCAAACCGCGGATGTTTATCGCTGTCCGGCGGAGCAGACGACATTTCGCATCGCCAATCATGTCGTGCCCAAAATCCGCAGTTATTCGATGAACGAAGTGCTGGCTCTGGGGGCCTCGCCAAGCTTTATGGGGCCGCTGAAGGTGACGCCTTACGGGAGCATTTCTCAAATCGTCAATCCGTCGAGCACCTTCGTGTTTATCGACGTGGAACCCGCCAGCATCTGCTTTACGCCCTTCTTTGTGCCGGCCAGCGACACCGAGCAATGGTTTCACTCGCCGGGATCGATGCATAATAAAAATGCCGTGCTTTCCTTTGCCGACGCGCACAGCGAATCTCACAAATGGGTGCGGCCAAACATGCGAACGATAAAGGCCGGCGCCAGCCCGCATCCGCCGCCGACCGACAAAACAGATGTCGCGTGGCTGCGGCGCCGGGCGCATCATCAGATGGGCCCGTAAGCGTGCCTCGACGATCAAGACTTCCGCTTTGGAGGTTACTTCGTCCGCCTCAACTGCTTCAATGCTTCGGCTTCCTTGTAATGGCGCTTCAACCCGACCTCGCTCAAGAATTTTGAGGGGACCCGGCTAATAAATTCCGGAAACGAGCGCTCGACGCGATCGCGAATGAGCTTCTGGCCCTGTTTTGACGCCCAGAAATCCTCCTGCGCTTTGCTCAGCGTGATGGCGGCTTCCTGCGGCGTGAGCGTTTCCGCGCGCCCAAGCGACCAGACCAATTCAGGATCGGTCTCCAGGCTCACGGGAAACGGGATAAACTTCGGCTTAAACTCCTCCTCATCCCCGGCTTCTCCGTTCTTCGCTTCGCCAACCTTGATCACGCCCTCCAGAACCTGACCATCGACCACCACTTCGACGGATGCGGCCTGTTTTTTCTGGTGCGGAATGATCGAGACATTGTCCTTCCCGAAGCTTTCTTCAAACTGCCGCTGAATCTCTTTGACGGAGCCCGGCTGCAAATCCGAGAGTTCCGCGTTCGAACAAAATTTTTGAAAATGTTCGACGCGCGACTTCACCGAAATCTCCTTCTCGCAAGCCGAGTATATTCTTTCGGCCAGCTTCGGATCGGAGACCGCTTTCGGCAGGACATCCTTTAAAAGTTGCAATAGACCGGTTTCTGAATCTTGCCTCTGCTTCTTCGACATACGCTATAAAACGAACGCGTGACTTTGTGCGTCACACGCCCGGAGAATGCAAGGCAAAATTGGGATAGTCAGTTGGCTTAGAGCCAAACCGAAAGAAACTCGCTTTTCATGGGAGATTGCATGTCCCGTGGTTGATTCGCAAGGGTGCGGAGGCAACGCGGGATCTCAGACAGATTCGCGCGTCAGGAATGTAAAAGGTTTTCGGCAAGATGATCGAGGGCGAAGCCGGTCGATTTGAGCACGTGAGCGATTCCATGAGCCACGCCGTAGCCGCAATGTTTTTCACTCACGTAGCCGTTTTGGCGGAGAACCGCTTGCTTTACCTGATCAATGGCGTTCATGGGCGCGACGAGCCAGCGGGCGAACTCGGTCGAGAGCATCGGCAGATCATTCAGATGATCACCGGCCGCGACGATCTCGCCTGAATTGATCTTCAGGCGGCGGGCGATTTCGGCCAGCGCGGTGCCTTTGTTATACGCCTTGTGACTGAAGCGCGCGTAAATGTCGTTGCGCATCACGACCAGATCACCGAGGTCCTTGCAGAACACTTCGAGATATTCGTGGATTTCTTCCGCGTCGCGTGTTTTCTCCGCGATCAGACAGAAGGGCGAGTACGGGTCCTCGTAAACCATCGCTTTGTAACGCGAGTTAACCCACTCGGTGATCTTCGGCATATGCGGGCGCACCTTCTCGAAGAGTTCCGCGTGCAGCCGGCTGCAGCGTTCGTTCCAGTCGCGCACGCTCACGTAATCGCTTTCCTTTAGCTCGTATATTTCGCGCTCCACCACCACCACAAAATCTGGTCGGATCGAAAGGCCAGCTTTGGTGAGCGACTCCATCAGACTGGTCAGATCACGCCCCGTATTGATAACCCAGGTAACGCCGCGCTGTTGAAGCGCGCCGATGAGCAACTCCAGCTCCCGAGGCACCGGAGGTGTTTCGAAATCCGTGTGCACAGTCCCATCAAAATCGGTCGCAATTAATTTAATCGGTGGTTTCACGCTAGAAAGAGCAAGCCAGCTTGCGCGACGATTACAATCGTGCCAACGGCAACTTTGTCAATAAGAGCACCCATTCTCGTGGAGCCCTCAGACGACAAGGCTCAACGATAACGGGGCAGCACTGAATGCAGGCAACCTCCAACGCGGCCCGCTTTTCTGCTCACGCAGGGCAACATGATTATCAAAGCCATAAGGCTGAGAGGCCGATTAGAGGAAGACAGAGCCATCGAATCCAACGTGGATTGCCCCAGAACGTTTTGAGCCCGAAAGCGACTGAGAGTAAAGCGGCCAAATGATAGACTTCAAGGAATCGGAGAAGGCGAAATAGCTCGATCTTCATTGCCGAGTCAAGCGATCTGTAATGATCATGGATAATTTTCCAGTGGAGCAGCCCGTACGCTCGAAG
>DASYTB010000451.1:0-6761 GCA_036002705.1 Verrucomicrobiia bacterium | reverse complement strand
TGCTCGGGAGAAAGCACCATGTAGGTGGCGCCGTAAAGTGTATCGGGTCGAGTGGTGAAGACAGTGATCCGGTGGGGTGAACCCGCCAGTTGGAAATGCACCTCCGCTCCTTCCGAACGCCCAATCCAATTCCGCTGCATTTCCTTCAGCGACTCGGTCCAGTCGATCGTCTCCAAATCCCGGAGCAACCGTTCCGCGTAGGCGGTGATGCGGAGCATCCATTGGCGCATCGGTTTGCGAACGACGGGGTGTCCGCCGACTTCGCTTTTGCCTTCAATGACCTCTTCATTCGCTAAAACCGTGCCAAGTTCTGGGCACCAATTGACCGGAGTTTCCGCGACATAGGCGAGGCGTTTGGAATCGCGATACTCGCGCTTATGTTCCTCGGTTTTGAGTTCCGGCGGGTACTTTAGAGTTTCAATCGGCTCCGCTTTCTTGCTCTCCAGGTTGAACCAGGAGTTGTAGAGCTTGAGGAAAATCCACTGCGACCATTTGAAGTATCTTGGGTCGGTCGTATCGACTTCGCGGGACCAATCGTAACTGAAGCCAAGCGATTTGATCTGCCGCTTGAAAGTGGCGATGTTCTCTTCCGTTGTTTTGCGCGGATGCTGCCCGGTGCGGATGGCATACTGCTCGGCCGGAAGACCAAAGGCATCCCAACCCATCGGGTGGAGGACGTTGAAACCGCGCGCGCGTTTGTAACGAGCGAGGATATCCGTGGCGGTGTAACCCTCGGGATGGCCAACGTGCAGGCCAGCGCCGGAAGGATATGGGAACATGTCCAGGATATAGAATTTCGGCGGAAGTTCGCCCTTGTGCCGTTGCGCAAAGGGATGCCCAGCCGGAACAGATTCGTCCGGATTCCATGCTCGAAAGGTCTGCTGTTCATCCCAGAACCGCTGCCATTTGGCCTCGATCAAATCGAAGGGATACTGCTTCCGCGAACTCGACATAAGAGCGGGCAATATTGTGCAAAGCGACTTTCCGGGCAATAAGGCATTTAGGGCGATGCTTCCCTGCGCGGCAGTTACGCTGCGCTCCCTCACGGTCACGGCTGAGAGGACTCTGCAGGAATCTGCTGGAAGCGGAAATAAAGATTTGCGGTTCAGACCGCTTCCTCGTTTCAATGTGGGCGTGTCCTCATTCCATTTTTTACGTTTTGCCTTGCTGACCGGCATCATCGCGATCATCCCGGGGCGGGCCGAAGAGCCTTTGCCGCAGCTCGAGCGCCTGCAAAGCAGCCCGGTGCTGCGTCATCTGAAACGAAACGATCTCGGCCACGCGCCTCGCACTCCCGGCGAAGAAACACTTGCGAAAATGTATTTGCCGGAAGGATTCCGTGCGGAAGTGGTGGTGGAAGAGCCGGACCTTCAACAACCGGTCGCCTTCGCTTTCGATGAACGGGGACGCATCTGGGTGGCCGAAGCCTACAGTTATCCGCAAAAACAGCCCGAAGGGAAAGGTCTGGATAAGATCGTTATTTTTGAAGACAGCGACGGCGATGGAAAATTCGAGACGCGCAAAGTTTTCGCGGAGGGACTGAATCTTGTCAGCGGGTTCGAAGTCGGCTTTGGCGGGGTTTGGATCGGAGCGGCGCCGCAGCTCTTGTTCATTCCGGATCGCAATCACGACGACCAGCCGGATGGCCCGCCGGAAGTGCTGCTGGATGGCTTCGGCTATCAGGACACCCACGAATGCCTGAACAGCTTCATGTGGGGTCCGGACGGCTGGCTCTATGGGAATCAGGGGGTCTTCAATTACGCGAAGATCGGCCAACCGGGCGCTCCGGACGATAAGCGGACCGAACTTCGCGCCGGTGTTTGGCGTTACCATCCCATCCGCCATCAATTCGAGATTTTCGCCGAGGGCGGAAGCAACCAGTGGGGCCTCGACTACGACGAGTTCGGGCAGATTTTCATGACTCATTGCCGCAGCTACTGGGGACGCGGCGGCATTACGCACGTCATTCAGGGCGGTCATTTCTGGAATCAGGCCAATGCCAATTACGCTCCGTTCATCATCGCCGAACCGCCGAAGGATTTTCCGGAGTTTCGCAATTATCTGCTCGCTTCGGCCCGTCACGATCACGGGGCGGGCGGGGCAGGCGAACGGGGGACCGATGCCATTTACGGCGGCCATTCGCATGTCGGCACGATGATTTATTACGGCGATAATTGGCCCGACGAATATCGCGGTCATCTCTTCACTCACAATTTAGGCGGCCATCAAATAAATCAGGAGATCAACAAGCCGCTGGGTTCGAGTTTTGAAACCGTTCATGCCGACACCGACATCTCCTTCTGCGCCGACCCGAACTACGTCGCCGTGGATTTGCAGTACGGCCCCGACGGAGCGGTTTACATCATCGACTGGTCCGATCAGCAGCATTGCCATAATCCCAATAGCGAAAAATGGGACCGCAGTAACGGGCGGATCTATCGGCTCGAATACGCGGCGACCTATAAGCCCAGAAAAGTTGACCTGGCTGCTCTGGATGACCATGAGCTTGCGAGTCACCTCAATGACAAGAACCAATGGTTCGTCCGCACCGCTGAGCGTCTTCTCCAGGAACGGAGACATTTTGATAACGTTGATGGGTTAGTTCTCGATCAGCTTCGAAAAAATCTCGTCACACCGACTCAAAACAAATGGCAATCCCTTGTCCTGCTCGCCCGGCTCGGCGCGCTTCCCGACGTATATCTTGACGCAGCCCTCCGCGATAAGGACGAATACACCCGCGCCTGGGCCATCCAAATCGCTGCCGAGGGAGCTGCCGATTACAGAGCTGCGCATGGTTTGCTTTTTGCTTCGCTCGCCAAGGGCGATCCTTCCCCCGTCGTCCGGCGGTACCTCGCCTCCGCCGCCCAGCGGCTACCTGATGAAACCGCGTGGCCAATCATTGAAGCCCTGGCCATGCATGGCGAAGATCGGGACGATCGGAACATCCCTTTCCTTCTCTGGCAGAGCCTGGCGCAACGAATGCCAAAACACATGGAGGCGGCGTTCGCACTCGCGCAGCGCACGCCAATCCGGCAAATAGCTGACTGGATTTATTGGTACGCGGCGACTCTGGGTGACGATGGAATTGCGCGTGTGGTCCAGCGCACCCACGAGGCCGATCCAAAGGATCAATCTCGTTTTCTCGCCGCGCTGGAGCTTGCTCTTAAAACGCGCGCGGATGTTCCCGTGCCCAAGGAATGGCCTCCGCTCGCCGAGGTTCTCTATCAAAGCGAGAATAAAGCCGTTATCCAACGGGCCGAGATCATAGCCTCGGCCTTTGGCGATCAGTCGCGCTTTCCTCAACTGCGGGCCGTGCTCGCTGATTTCCGCGCCGCAGCTCCGGACCGTGATCACGCGTTTGTCGTCTTGAGTCGAGCGCATGATCGCGCCTCGCTCCCGACCTTCATTGGGCTTCTGGATGATAAACGTTTCCGGCCAAAAACCATTCCGCTCCTCGCGCGTTTCGATACCGCCGAAATTGCCCCGGCGCTGTTGAACAATTTCCAAGCCTTGAACGCTGATGAGAAAAATGCCGCCTTGAATGCCCTGAGCAGCCGCGCCTCGTTTGGCAGTGCTTTGCTCGATGCGGTTCAGCAAGGCGTCGTGAAGCGCGATCAACTCACCGCCTTCCATGTGCGCCAACTACTCCAACTTCATAATCCCGACATCGATCAGCGCGTGGCCAAAACCTGGGGTCGCATCACGACCAGTCCGGGCGAAAAGCAGGAGCAAATCGCGCGTCTGGAAAAAGTTTTTAACGAAGCGCCTCTCTGGGCCTACGATGGCGGAGCCGGCCGGGAGCATTTTGTGAAACTCTGCGCTCAATGTCACCGCGTCGGAAATGACGGAGCGCGCCTCGGCCCGGAGCTCACGGGCGCGGGGAAAAACGGCATCCGCTATTATCTCGAGAATATCATCGACCCAAACGCCGTCATTGGCGCGGATTTCCAGATGACCACGATTGAAACCAAAAGCGGCGAGACCATTTCCGGTTTGCTGGCAAATGAGTCTCAGGAGACGATTACCATCCATACCGTCACGGGCGAAGAAAAAGTCGCGAAAATGGCCATCGCTCAGCGCGTCAATAGCGAGAAATCGCTCATGCCTGAAGGACTGCTCGAGACGCTGAACGCGCGCGAAAAGATCGAGTTGCTAAAGTTCTTAACGACGCATTAATTTAGCGGCGTCTTGGAAGAGAGCCACCGATTCAGTGCGCTACAACCTTGCGGTATGTCTCCACGAACGCGCGGCAGCGTTTCTCGATCCAGGTCCAATCTTCCGCTTCGATTCGCTCTCGGTTGAAGAGCGGGCTGCCGATCCCGAAGCCGTCCGCGCCCGCTTTGACAAACGCTGGCAGAGTTTCCAAATCGACGCCGCCGGTTGGAAGCAGCTTGATTCCCGGAAAGGGCCCCTTGAGAGCGCGAACGAAGGCTGATCCCCCGAGTTCCGCGGGGAAAATCTTCACCATGGTCGCTCCCATTTCCCAGGCGGAGTAGATTTCGGTTGGACTAAGCGCGCCGGGGAAGATCGGAACGTTCCGCTCGGCGCAGGCCCCGATCACTTCCGGCGAGAAAGTTGGAGTGACGATGAATGACGCGCCCGCTTCCAGCCCCTCTTCGAACAACTCCGTGCTCGTGACCGTGCCAGCGCCGATATTGAGCGCGCCTTCCGCCAAAACAATGGCCTCTTCGATCTGTTCGGCGGCGCCCGGTGAATTCATTGTGATCTCCAGGTTTTTCAACCCACCGCGGAGCACCGCCGGAACAATTCTTTGGAGGTGCGCGCGGTCAAAGCCGCGCAGAATGCCGATGAGAGGCAACTCCAGAATCGTATCTTCACTCATTGGAGGGCGCCTTTCTTTGGGCGAGAAACAACCGATGGCCCAACGCTACGGCATTCTGAATTCGTTCCGCCGGCAGTTCGCGCCAGATGCCCGCGCCGCTCGGGGTGAGGATTCGCATAGCACGGGCGTAAAGGCGTCGGAGGTGGTTAACGCCAGCGAGCAAAACAGGAAGACCGGACCGCTTCGCCAGAAGGTCTTGAAGTTCCGCGCCGATCAACACACCGCTGAGGAACCAGCTATTCTCCGCCTTCGGACAATTCTTCAGCACCGCGCGGGTCCGTGTCTGAAAGAGCGACCTGCCGAGACCGCGTTCCACGCTGGACCGCAGTCCGAGGTCGAAGGCCGCCATCCTCGCCTCGGAGAAATCATCCAGGCTTCCCAGGTCAACGGTGGCTCTCAGAACGGTGTGATTTGCGAGCGCCTCAAACAACTCGCCCGTCATATGGGTGCAAAAATCAACAATCTCACGGTCTCGAATGAGCAGATGTTTGGAGTGCGTTCCAGGCAGCACCAGAAGACAAGCTTCGTGGGCCTGCTGCTCGTCGGCCAGTAATCCGATCGCTTCAATTTCTTCGCCGCGCATGATCTCATCACTGGTGGCAACGCCGCCAATTAAATAGCTCTCGTTCACCCAGAATGGTTTTTCCCAGTCTAGAAGAGAAGCACGCAGATTGCTTCCATCCAATCGAAGCGGCACCGCGGCGTAGGGAATCTCCTGCCAGCCGATGGTGGACGATGCCATCCCAGAGATCACCAGAGGTATCGGTTTGTTGCGATTTTCGCGGAGATCGCTCCATTCCGCTAAACGATCATTAAGATAACCTCCAAACGCTCGCGCCCGAGTTTCTGCGGTGACTGCTCCGGTCTCCCGTAACCGTTCGAAGATAGAACGGCAGCCATCGGACATCCGAGACTCTCGCAAGACCTCTTCGTCCTCGATCAGCCTAAGCCGAAAACTGCTCGTTCCCCAGTCGCAACTTAGAAATGTCAGTCTATCCGACATCGAGATCTTCGTAGGCTCTTAGCACTGAAGATGAGCCAACCCTGGACTCTTCGGTTAAGGCTTCGTCCAAACATCGGGACTGAGCGGATTTCACTGGCACTCGCGACGGTAAATCTAGTGGTGGTGAACGACGCCAAGTGCATGTTTCCAGGCATGATGGATATAGCCGACGATTTCGTCTATCCCGACCCCGTTTTTCACCTGCGAAAAAATAAATGGACCCCCGCCGCGCATGGCCTTGGAATCGCGCTCCATGATGGCAAGATCGGCTCCAACAGCGGCGGCTAGATCCGTTTTATTGATGACGAGCAGGTCGGATTGGGTGATTCCCGGCCCGCCTTTGCGCGGAATTTTGTCGCCGCCGGAGACATCAATCACCTGGATGGTGTAGTCGGCCAGCTCGCGGCTGAAGCAGGCGGCCAGGTTATCCCCGCCGGATTCGAGTAGGAGAAGATCGGGCTTAAACTTTCGGTGCAGTTGTTCGAGCGCGAGGAGGTTGGCGGAAATGTCTTCGCGAATCGCGGCGTGTGGACATCCGCCGGTTTCGACCGCGCGGATTCTTTCCGCGGGCAGAGCGTTGTGGCGGACGAGAAACTCGCCGTCTTCTTTCGTGAAGATATCATTCGTGACAGCGGCCATGCTCAACTCGTCCCGCAAGTGCAGGCATAATTGCAGCATCAAGGCCGTTTTGCCGCTGCCCACCGGACCTCCCACTCCGACAGTAAATGCGCGTTGAGTGAAGTCGCGAGCGAGCGGCCGATCGCGGTCGTGGAAGTGGCCCGGATGGTCCAGATGCTCGTGCGTATGGCCGTGATCGTGGTCGTGAGCATGATGTTCCGCCGGGTTGGAAGTGAAATTAAAATTGAAAAGCTTCATTCGGCTTAGCTTTGGAAAAGGCGTGAATAGAGGCGGTCC
>DASYTB010000450.1:0-2979 GCA_036002705.1 Verrucomicrobiia bacterium | reverse complement strand
AAGCGCGCCGGGATGGATTATTGGCAGCATGTCCGCTGGTTCCGCTGGAAGAATTGGGGTGAGTTTCGTGCGCAGCTCTCGGCGGGAACGAAGTTGTGGTTTGTCGAATCGCAAGGACCGAAGTGCTACTCCGAGGTCCGGTTTAGCAGCGAGGACTGCGTTGTATTCGGGCGGGAAACGGCGGGTTTGCCCAAAGCACTGCTGGAGGAGTACCGCGATGCCTGGCTGCGAATTCCGATGTTCAATCCGAAGGCCCGCTCGTTGAATCTATCGAATTGTGTCGCTCTGGTGCTGTTTGAGGCGCTTCGTCAGAATGGATTCAGCGGGGAATTGTGATGAAGACGCGGAGAAGGTGTGCCGTGGCACTTTACACTTTTCACCAGAATGGAGTGCGTTAGGTTTTCCGAAATCATGCGCCGAGTTTTAGTCTGTGCCATTTTTATCTGCTGCTGCTATTTCTCAAAAGCGGCAGACGCCCCCGCGAAAACGTCCCCCCCGACTAACAGCGTTGAATTGGACGTTGCCGTCAAAAAGCTTCGTCTGACGCCGGGCTTCAAAGCTGAGCTGTATGCCGCCGAACCGCTCATTCAAAATCCGGTGAGCTTTTGTTTCGACGAGCATGGGCGCGCGTACGTGGTGGAGACGCACCGCCGGCGCACTTCCGTTTATGATATGCGGAATCACCTGGATTGGCTGGACGCCGACTATTCCTTCCGCACGGTGGCGGATCGCTCGAATTTCTTCCGCAAGGTGCTGGTGGCGGGCAACACAAACCTGCCGTCGAAAATAATCGTGGATCGAAATGGCGACGGAAAATTCGATTATCACGATCTGGAAGTGGAATCGGAGCGGGTGCGGTTATTGACGGATACCAATGGCGACGGAATCGCGGATAAGGCGACAACGTTCGCGGACAATTTCCAAACGCTGGTCTCCGGGGTCGCGGCGGGAGTGCTGGCGCGAAAAGGCAATGTCTATTTCACCTGCATTCCCGATTTGTGGCTGCTGCGGGACACGAATAACGACGGCGTTGCTGATGTTCGAAAAGCGCTCGCCACTGGTTTTGGTGTCCACATCGGGATGGGGGGACATGATATGCACGGGCTGAAATTTGGGCCAGATGGAAAACTGTATTTCAGCATTGCTGATCGCGGCTTTGATGTGGTTTCCGGCGGGAAGCATCTTTCCAGTCCGGATTCCGGAGCGGTGCTGAGATGCAATCCGGACGGGTCTGAGCTGGAAATTTTCGCGACGGGTTTACGCAATCCGCAGGAACTGGCCTTCGATCAATATGGCAATCTCTGGACCGGAGACAACAATGGCGATCAGGGCGACGCCGCCCGTTGGCTTTATGTGGTGGAAGGGG
Organism: Verrucomicrobiia bacterium; assembly: GCA_036002705.1. Taxonomy (GTDB): domain Bacteria; phylum Verrucomicrobiota; class Verrucomicrobiia; order Limisphaerales; family SXQI01; genus DASVNK01. The sequence goes on along the minus strand of DASYTB010000450.1, from coordinate 1,613 downwards.
GAGAGTACGGCTGGCACAAAGGGTGGCAGGACCTGCCAAACCTCGGGGCGTGGAACCTGGAGGCGCTTTGGGATTTTCCGCCGACCAATACGGCGGCGTATCTTCTTCCGCCGATTGGGCATATTGGTCACGGCCCAGCCGGACTCGTGTTCAATCCTGGAACAGGGCTGCCGCCGCAATATCGAAACCATTTTTTCATGTGCGATTTCCCTGGAGGGGTCCACTCGTTCGCGGTGCAGCCGCGCGGAGCGGGGTTTGATCTGGTGGATCTGCGTCAATTCGTTTGGAACTTGTATCCGGTCGATGTCGATGTGGGGCCGAACGGCGGGCTCTACGTGGCAGATTGGGTGGAAGGCTGGGAGAAAACTGGGAAAGGCCGTTTGTTTCATGTTTTTGAGGAGAAGAGCGCGAAGGATCCCGCGGTCGCGCAAACGGCGGAGCTTCTCGCGCAAGGGATGGGCAAGCGTAGTCTTGATGATCTCGGAAAACTGCTCGGTTTCGTGGACATGCGCGTCCGGCAGGAAGCGCAGTTCGAACTCGCGGCGCGGGGGAGCGCGGCTACGAACCTGCTTTCCCAAATCGTGGTAAGTTCGCCAAATCAACTCGCGCGTATCCATGCGATTTGGGCATTGGGGCAGATCGGTAAACAACAGTCGCTCGTGTATATGCAGCTCTTTCCTTTGGTGGAGGATGCAGACACGGAAATTCGCGCCCAGACGGCGAAAGTTCTCGCCGATTCGGGATTTGGCCTGGCGGCACCGTATCTCGGGCGCGCGGCGCTCGATCCGGAACCGCGGGTGCGCTTTTTCGGAGTGCTTGGACTGGGAAAACTCCAGATTTCGGATGCGGCTGAGACCATTCTCCAGGTGCTGAAGGAGAACAATGACGCAGACCCATTTGTCCGCCATGCGTGCGTGATGGCGCTGACCTGGCTGAACGACATAACGGCGCTGGAAAGCGCCGCGCACGATAATTCGCCGGCCGCTAAAATGGGGGCGCTTTTGGCCATGCGGCGGCTGCAGCAGCCGGAAGTCGCGATGTTTCTTTACGAATCGCGTCCACAACTGATCCTCGAAGCCGCGCGGGCGATTTATGATGTGCCGATTGCCGCCGGGATGCCGCAGCTCGCGGCCATGATTAACAAGCCAACCATTCCGAAAGGGGCAATGCGGCGGGCGCTGCATGCGAATTATCGCCTCGGGAGATTGGAGAATGCCATGGCGCTCTCTGAGTTCGCTTCGAACACGAGCTTTATTTCTGAACTCCGCGCGGATGCCATTGAGTTGCTGGGGCGTTGGCCGGAGGGAACCAAGCGCGATTTGTTTCTCGGCTTATGGCGTCCGCTGCCCGAGCGCGAAGCCCGTGCGGCGAGCATCGCGTTCCGTTCGGAGTTGCCGAAACTGCTCAGGCCCGGGCCCGAGGAAGTTCGGCTCGCTGCGATCCAGGCGGCGACACGCCTGGGGGTTGATTCCGTTGCGCCGGAACTGGCGTCGATTGTGACGAACCGGAGTGAACCCGCTCCCTTGCGCGTGCAGAGCCTCCGAGCCATCGCGGCCTTCAAAGATCCGCAACTTCCCACGGTGCTAAAAGCGCTGGCCAGCGAGGACAACCAG
>DASYTB010000449.1:0-2497 GCA_036002705.1 Verrucomicrobiia bacterium | reverse complement strand
AGGCGGCGCAGTTCGAATTTCTTTCTCTTTGCCTTTATTTCGTGCACCGCCATCGTGCAATCAGGACTTTCACGGGCTGGCCTAATGATCTTCGCGCTGGGCACGATTATCGTCGTGGCGCTGAGCATTGCCGACCGGCTGACCCGCCGCCGGTTGGGCGTCGTCGTTGGGTTGAGCTGCATTGCCGTGGTCGGTCTTGCCCTGACGCTCGATACCATCGTGAAGCGCTTTTATGATTACGGCAACGAAGAGAGCGCGAAAACCCGCGAAATGCTGAATGAATCCAGCCGCTGGATGTTGGAGGATTATCCGCTCGGTGTCGGTTGGAACAACTTCGCCGTGACGATTAATTATCCGTATCCCTACAGCGAAAACATCGATTACTGGCAGAAGATCAATAACGATCCCGTGGATAAGAATTATAAAAAAGGAATCGTCGAAAGCCTCTGGTGGCTATTGCTGTCCGAAACGGGTTACCAGGGTTTTGCGACCTATTTGCTCTTCATTGCGATGTTTCTTTGGTGGAACCTGCGAAACGCGATTTATTATCGCCGGGAGTATCTCGGTGCGGTCTCTGTGGGACTTCTCGTGGGCAGTTCGATGAATTACCTCCAAAGTTTCCTCGAACACGTCCTTACCCAGCCGCGGAATATCTTTCTCTGGTTAACCTTGCTGGCCATCACGGCCCGGATCACGACGTGGCGCAAGGGCGAGCAAATCCAACTCAAACGAGAGCGGGAAGAACAAATCGCGGAGCAGAAACGCTTGCTGCTCGAGGAAGATGAGGAAGCCGCGGTGGCCTAACGTGCACAACCCACGTTCATTCAGAATCAACCTTAATGACCTCGGCTCTTAAATACGTCTGCAAGGCTGCGGGAATTTTGATCGAGCCGTCCGGCTGCTGATGGGTTTCGATCAGGGCCACGAATAATCGGGCCAGGGCGGTGCCGCTGCCATTGAGGATGTGGGGGAAGCGATTTTCGCCGGTGGCGGTTTTGTAGCGGAGGTTCATGCGGCGGGCCTGGAAATCCTCGCAATTCGAGCAACTGGAGACTTCGAGGTATTGCTTTTGGCCGGGGGCCCAGACTTCAATGTCGTAGGTTTTAGCGCTGGCGAAGCCCATATCGCCGGTGCAGAGCATGATGACGTGATAATGGAGGCCGAGTTGTTGCAGGACGGTTTCGGCATTCGCGACCATTTTTTCCAGTTCGACGTAGCCATCCTCGGGCATCACGATTTTGATCAGCTCGACTTTGTCGAACTGGTGGACGCGAATCATGCCGCGGGTGCCGACGCCGGCGGCGCCGGCTTCGGCGCGGAAACAGGGACTGTAAGCGCAATAATAGATCGGGAGCTGATCTTCGCGCAGGATTTCCTCGCGATGGATATTGGCGACGGGCGCTTCGGCGGTCGGGAGGAGATAAAGTTGTCCCATCGTGCCGGCATCCATGCCTTCCTGAACGGCGTACGCCTGATCGACAAATTTTGGGAATTGCCCCACGCCGACCATGCAATGCCGTCCAATGATGTAGGGCGGGGAGACTTCGGTGAATCCGTGGCTGGTGGTGTGGAGATCGAGCAGGTATTGAATCAACGCACGTTCGAGGCGCGCGCCCCAATTGGTGTAAAGAAGAAAGCCGCTGCCCGAAAGCTTCGCGCCGCGGGCGAAATCGATGAGCTTCAAGCGCTCGCAAATGTCGATGTGGTTTTTGGGCTCGAAATCGAACTGCGCTTTTTCGCCCCAATGGCGCATGACCGGATTGTCCTCGGCGGATCGGCCAATCGCGACGGATTCGTGCGGGAGATTCGGAATGGTGAGAAGAATTGCGTCCCGGCTCTTTTCGATCTCCGCGACGTCCTTATCCAACTGGGTGATTTGATCGCCGATTTGCCGGGTCTCGGCTTTTTTGGCCTCCGCTTCGGGCGCTTTTTTTTGCGCCATGAGGGCACCGATTTCTTTCGACACACGATTGCGCTGCGATTTGAGCGTCTCCGCCTGCGCTAACAAAGTCCGGCGTTTTTCATCCCACTTCAGGAGTTCGTCGATTTTTCCTTCGTCCCCGGCGCCGCGCGTGGCCAATCGTTCCTGCACGCCCGCCGCGTTCTCCCGCACTAACCGCATATCCAGCATCAGGGCATTATGAAAAAGGAGCTGGTCCGGGGCAAGCGGGGAAGGGGCATTAGTGCCGTGATTTAGGGAGGGTGGCCCATGGCCTCTCCTGGTAATCGCGGCTCTAATCAGTGATCGCTTCTCGAAAATGTCCACTTTTGACGCGGGCAGGGATAAAGCTGTGAATGGAACAGCTTTTTTCTTTACTATGTCTGCGGACGCTATGACGCGAATCGAGACGGTGCATTGGGCGCGGAAGTCGAGGGCAGTCCCTCGAGTCTAATTTCCTGAGCCGATGGGGCAGCGTCGGATTTTGCGGCCCGCTGACGATTCGACCGGACTTTTGGGATCAGCGCATTCGCAAGGAAGCGCGGGTCGTGAGAAACT
>DASYTB010000448.1:0-4639 GCA_036002705.1 Verrucomicrobiia bacterium | reverse complement strand
ACGACCCGCGGAAGTGCCGGGCGCCGAAATGAATTTACAAAACCACGGCACGCCGACTCTCGGCCTGGGTTAAGCAAGGCCCGCTAACATGGAAGGCCACGCAAGCGCCTCCCGAAAACCAGATGAATCAGCCATTCCGATCGCGCCAACTGCAGTAAAATGATTCTTGAAACCGGTCGTGCCGCTGGTAGAACTAGAGAAGTTTATGTCGTTTCGAAAGTCTTCCTTTCTCCCAACAGCATCGCGCTTTCCGTCCGCCCTGCTTTTTCTGTTCACAACTCTCGCTCCGCTGGGTTGGAGCGCTTCACCCCCGTACAAGGACGTTGACGTGGGCTGGACGTTGAAGGCCCTTAAGGCGCGGAACGCAGAGCAGGTCGAACTCGCCCGGAAGTATAGTACATTTTATGGCTTTCAACTCTCGAATCAAGTGGATCGTAGCGGAATTACGTTCAAAAATAACGTAGTCGAAGATTGCGGGCGGAAAGTGAAAGCAATCATTTATGACCACGGGACCGGGGTGGCCGCGGCGGATGTGGATGGAGATGGCAAGATCGACATTTTCTTCGTGAACCAGATTGGCGGCTGTGAGCTCTGGAGGAATCTCGGCGACGGCAAATTCGAGAATATTACAGCCCTGGCCGGGGTCGGGTTGGAGGACAAGATTTGCGTGGCGGCGTCCTTTGCCGATGTCGATAACGATGGCGATCCCGATTTGTTCGTGACGACCGTGAGGACGGGAAACGTGCTTTTCGAAAATTTAGGCGGAGGCAAATTTCGAAACGTATCCAAGGAGGCTGGATTGGATTACGTGGGACATTCCTCGGGCGCGGTTTTTTTTGATTACGACAATGATGGGTTGCTCGATCTCTTTTTGGTCAATGTGGGAGACTACACCACGAACGAAAAGGGCCCGGGAGGGTATTACGTCGGCGTGAAAGACATCGGCATGGGCTTTGCCATGCCGGAGCGGAGGGAACGAAGCATCCTCTACAAAAACCTCGGCGGACTGAAATTTAAGCCGGTCTCCGACGAGGTGAATCTCAAGCACGACCTGTGGTCCGGAGATGCCACTTTTTGCGACTTGAACGGAGACGGTTTTCCCGATCTTTACGTGCCGAACATGGCGGGGGTGAACGCGTTTTACGAGAATCAGCAAGGCAAGAGCTTCATTGAAAAAGGCACGGAGTACTTTGGGCGAACCTCCAACGGCGCGATGGGCCTCAAGTTTTTTGATTATAACCAGGATGGAAAGATCGACCTTTTCATCACCGACATGCACTCGGACATGTCCCCGATCCAAGTGGCCCAAAGTAAACGTAATTTCCGGCTCGATTTCGAAAAAAGCAAGAGCGAGGCGTGGTGCGGCGTTGACTGGACGCCGGAGGTTCGAGAGAAGGCCACAAACACACTGATTTACGGCAACACGTTTTACCAAAACAATGGGAACGGGAACTTCTCGGAAATTTCCGACAAGATCGGCGTCGAAACTTTTTGGCCCTGGGGAGTAAGCGTCGGAGACTTAAACGCCGATGGCTACGACGACATTTTCATCACGGCTGGCATGGGACTGCAGTTTCGCTATGCCATCAACTCACTCCTCCTGAACGACGGAGGCCGGCGTTTCTTTGACGCGGAGTTCTTAGTCGGAGTTGAGCCGCGCGTCAAAAACGAGGTTGACCAGGATTACTTCACGCTTGATTGCTCGGGCGAGGATAAAAACGATGCGCGTTGTTATCACAAATCAGGCATCGTGACCGCTCGAGCGGCGATCAGTTCGCGTTCATCGTTTATGGCTGATCTCGATAACGACGGCGACCTCGATCTTGTGGTCGAGGAGTTAAACTATCGACCCCAAATCCTCATCAATAACCTGACCAGTAAGCGGACCGTTCATTACTCCAAGATCAAACTGATCGGGACGACTTCAAATCGTGATGGGCTGGGCGCGACCGTCCATGTGAAGGCTGGCGGGAGAACGTTTACCCAATACCATGACGGGAAATCCGGTTATCTCGCGCAGAGTTCCCTCCCGCTCTACTTCGGTCTCGGAGAAGCCACGAAAATTGATGCAATAGAGATCACCTGGCCCTCCGGCACGAAACAGACATTAACTTCGAATCTGCCGATCAATCAGCAGATTGAGATCAAGGAATCACAATAGACTGTCACTCTCCCCGTCGCACCGCGCGGCCCGCCCGCGCGCCTGTATGGCGATCATTTGTTACGGTCTCCATGCCGTTGACGAAAACATGTTTGAAGCCCACGGCGCAAACGTGGGGCGAGGCAAATGATGCTTCATCTCGGACGGTCAACGGATCGAAGATGGCAAGATCGGCCCACGCGCCTTCGCGAATCTCGCCGCGGTCCTTCAACTGAAAAGTTGAGGCGGCCAGAGAGGTCATTCTGCGGATCGCTTCCTCGAGAGAGAGGAGCTTTTCCTCGCGGACGTAGCGGGCCAGAATCCGTGCGGCGCTCCCGTATCCGCGCGGGTGCGCGGTTTCGTTGCCGAATTGGAACGTTCCGCTGTCCGAGATGAACATTGTTTGGCGCAAAAGCATCAAGGGGATCAGGTCCGGCTCGTTCATCTCGTAGAGAATGATGGAAGCGCCTCCGTTGCCTTCGATTTCCAGGATCAAATCGATTTGCGCATCGAGCGATTTGGTTCCCCGACGCTCCTGGGCGGCCTCCACCAGCGTCATTCCCTGGAGCCTCTTGTAGCGGCGGGCAGTAACGATGACCGCGTGGGCATAATTGGTGTGGCCGCTTCGGAGCAGGTCCTGTTGCATGGCGGCGCTGATTTTCGCCCGCTCATTTGGATCGGCCAGACGCCGTTCGAGTTGGTCACGGCCGCCTTCGCAGGCGGAGGGCGGAATCAACCGCGTCAAAAAAGCCGTGGCGCCGCTGTAGGGGTAAAGGTCTTGCGAAATCTTCAATCCCTCCTGGCGGGCTTTTTCGAGCGCGATGATGACATTGGTGACTAACCCTTCCGCCCGAGCCTTTTCGAGGTAACGAATCGTTTCAGGCTTTTGCGGAGAGATCAGATTCCCGGACAATTTCAAATGCGAAATCTCGACCGGGATCTTTGCGCCCCGACCGACGGCAAAGGCCTCCTGGAGGGAAGCAAACAAGCCCTCCTGTTCGTCTCGAACGTGCGTCGTGTAGATCCCATGATACGCCGCGGCGACCTTGGCCAATTCAATGATTTCATCTGTCCTCGAGTATTTTCCGGGCGAATAGATCAAGCCAGTTGAGAGTCCGAGTGCGCCTTCGCGCATCGCCTGCTCAACCAAAGATTTCATCCGGTTGAGTTCCTGCGCGGTCGGCGGGCGAGCCGAGCCAGACCCCATGACTTGTTCGCGAACGGCATTGTGGCCGACGAGAGTGGCGATGTTAATTGCCACTTTCTTAGTTTCCACGGCGCCGAGAAAGGCGGCGACATTGGGTTCGGAGGCTCCGCAATTCCCGGCGATGATCGTCGTTACGCCCATCCGGACGAAGTTCTCCGCGTCCGGTGCTCCGAGGATTCCCTCGGCATGCGTGTGCACGTCGATAAAGCCGGGCGCGAGCACCAGGCCAGTGGCATCGATCTCACGCCTGGCCGGCCCCTCGACTTGTCCGACGCGGGCGATGCGTGTGCCGGTTATGGCGACGTTGCCCTCAAAAGACGGGCGGCCAGTGCCATCGATGATTCGGGCGCGCCGAATCAGCACGTCCCAGTCCTGTGCATGCGTACCGGCCGGGAGCAGAGCGGTTCCGCAGAGAATCATGAGGCGGGCGATAAGGGATAAGATTGTGGGCGCCTTCATTTTTCGTTCAATTACTAATCACAAGCCGTCAGTGCCGAGCCGCACAATTATCCGTCACGCCGCCCTCTCCTTTCGAGAGTGAGGAACCTGAGCAGAGAAAATCGGTTGATGTGGCCTTTGCTCTTTTCGGGAAGCTTTTTGACCCTTGGCCAGGCCTGCCTTGAGGAGAGAAAGCAGGCCTGGCTGTTTGGGTTGGTGTGTTCTTAGCGGGGAAAAACGGTAAAAAAATTTGGTTCTCTTTTGCGCTGCCAGGCGGCACGCATCACGGCAAAGCACACTGCGATCTGGACTTTCACTTACGGCTTACAAGAGAGGTTGTAAGGCACGTGTGGCGGGAGCGCAAGCGGAAAAATCACTCAAAAAACTCAAAAAGACAATCAAACGTCTTCACTTTTGACGTGCGCCCCGCTGGCATTATCGATGAGTCGATTGTCGATCCGCGACCTTTCTCACGTGGAACGCGCTTTTATCGAGCGCGGCGATTCCGCAAATGTTTCGTCAAGAATAAACGCGCGAAAAACTTGTTAACAATGGCAATTGAGTTCTTGACGCTTATCGGACGAATGAGCTAGAGCATCGCGCAGCCCATGCGCTATAGCGTCGCGAACCACCGAGCGCAGCGTTCTGTCGCCGTTCCCCGCCGAATTCTGCGATTCTTCGCGGGAATCCGCCTGTTGAGTTGCCGGATGCGCCGGATTTTGGGGCCGCTTGTCTTGCTCGCCTTCCAGCCTCTGCAAGTTGCCGCGGCCGATCCGCAGATGGGTGATCTGGATGGCGATGGCCGCATCACCGTTCTCGATGTCGCGCGCGTGGTGATTCTGTCCCGAACAGGT
>DASYTB010000447.1:0-8716 GCA_036002705.1 Verrucomicrobiia bacterium | reverse complement strand
GCCGTCACGAGCGGCCCAAGCTCGCGCACGATTACCGTCACCATCACAATGCCCGCGTAATTTTCCGCCCCGACGCGGTTCAGGAGCGAGACGGTTTGCCCGATCACAACCAGGCCGAGCGCGAAGGCAAGAAAGCTCACCATCGGCAGCAATTTCACCCCCGCGCGCGTGATCTGGTAAGAGATCATCGGGTGCACCACTTCCGGCGCTTTCCAGAACTTCGTGACCGTCACCGCGAACGCGATCAAGGCGAACGCGCCCAACCCGTGAATCGTCCGAACCACTCGAAGAATGATTCGCCCGATCCAATTCAGGTAGAGCCGATAAATCCGCGGCTGCGGAATGTTCGAAAGCAGATCGGATGTGAGCGAGTCATCCATGGCCCGGCGAAATCATGTCAGACACCAAGATTCATTTCATTACCACATTATAGCCTCAAAGTAACGAATGTCCGCCTTCTCCCTCATCCCCGCGGATACTTCGCGGACCCCCTTCCGCAAGGCATCGCTTCGACGGCCTAACCCAAGAAAGCCTGGTGCACCGCGCGCATCGCGTCCTCGCCGCGCTGCAGATCGATCACCACGGAGATTTTGATTTCACTCGTCGAGATCATCCCGATGTTGACGTGGTTTTGAGCGAGGGTCTCGAACATTTTTGCCGCCACGCCCGAATGGCTGCGCATTCCCACACCCACGATGGACAGTTTGCCAATATTTTCATCGGCGATCACCTGCCTTAAACCGACTTCGGTCTTGAGAGCCTCGATCACTTTCGTCGCTTTGAGCAGATCGGGCTTATCGACCGTGAAAGAAATGTCGGTGGAGGGCGCGCCCGCTCCGTGGCTGATGTTTTGCACGATCATATCCACATTGATCGTCGCGTCCCCCAGCGCTTTGAAAATCCGCGCTGCCACGCCCGGTTGATCGGGAACGCCGACGAGGGTGACTTTGGCTTGATTCTTATCGAGCGAGACGCCGCGAATCACGACGTCCTCCATGCTTTGCGTTTCTTCTTTCACGATTGTTCCTGGATTATCATTGAGACTCGATCGGACCTCGAACACCACGCCAAATTTTTTCGCGAATTCCACCGACCGCGATTGCATCACCTTTGCGCCGAGGCTCGCGAGTTCGAGCATTTCGTCATACGATATCTCCGGCAATTTGCGCGCGCTCTTCACAATCCGTGGATCGGCCGTGTAAACCCCATCAACATCGGTATAGATCTGGCAAAGGTCGGCCTTCAAGGCTGCGGCAAGAGCAATGGCGGTGAGGTCCGAACCACCACGGCCCAGCGTGGTGATTTGCCCCTGCGGTGTCTGCCCCTGAAACCCGGCCACGATTACCACCTTCCCTGAATCAAGCAATTCATGCACTTGCTTCGGGGTAATATTCTGGATTTTGGCCTTCGTATGCACGCCATCCGTTGTGATCCCGGCCTGCGCGCCGGTCAGCGAAACCGCATCGACCTCGATAGCGTGCAGCGCGATTGCCGTGAGCGCGATGGTCGTTTGCTCGCCTGTCGCCAGGAGCATGTCCATCTCCCGTTCGCTCGGCAGAGGCATGATTTCCTTGGCCAGCTTGATCAGGTTATCGGTTACCCCGCTCATCGCGGAGACCACAACCACGATCTGATCGCCTTGGGCGCGGTATTTCGCGACCCGGCGGGCCACATTCTTAATTCGTTCGGTATTTCCGACGGATGTCCCGCCGAATTTCTGGACGATAAGTGCCATGCAATTAATTCTCGGGGCCGTGTTCCTCGGGCTTGAGCGGGTTGCGCCACTTCAGCCCCGGAAAATGGGAAAAATCTTCGTCGGCGGTCGCAATCTCCGCATTATGCTCGATGGCGAGACAAGCGAGGTGCGCATCCATCGTCAGCGCCGTGCCATGTCCGACGGCGTGCAGCATGTTCTGGAGAATATTCCAATGTTGGTTCGTCACTTGGATGAGTTTGACGTTGGGTCGAGCCATCCAGGCATCCACCAGGGCAATCGCATCGGCCAGCAGAAGTGGTTCGGGCATGATTTTCGGATTCGTGGCCAGCCGAATAAAACCGAGCACTACCAGCCAGGAGAGACCGATCTCGGCTTTTCCATTCAATTGCTCTTCCCACCATTCACGCGCCGGTTTGTGCAGGGACGCGCGCGTGTTGGTCGCAGCCATAATCAAACTCAGGTCAACCAGCGTCATTTCCTGCCGTACTTGAGTACGTACTCTTCAGTTTCGATGTCCGCCAGCAGCGTCCAGGGACTTTCGATGTGCGTCCCGAAATCGTGCACTCGCTGTTTAAAGCGCGCCGGACCTCCGGGCGGGACCGGGGAATCAATCGCGCGCCGTAGGGCCATTCGGATAAACTCACGCATACTCAATCCGCGCGCCCTGGCCGCGCTTTCCACTTCGGACGCCAGTTTGTCGTCGAGGTTCGTGATCATAGCCCAATGATCTTCATCACCGCAGACTTCTCCGCTTTGGTAACGAACGGCTCGAACCCCGCACTCTTAATGGCCGTGTCAGGATCCTTTAAACCGTGGCCGGTGAGAGTCGCGGTTATCACGCTTCCTTCCGGAATCATCCCGGCTTTCACGCACTTGATCAATCCCGCCAGCGGCGCGGTCGATGCCGGTTCAGCAAACACTCCCTCCGTGCGCGCCACGAGTTTGTAAGCGTCGAGGATTTCCTCGTCCGTCACCTTATCCACATGACCTTTTGATTCTTTGAGCGCGTTGGAAGCGCCTTGCCAACTGGCTGGATTCCCGATGCGAATTGCGGTCGCCACCGTTTGCGGATTCTCAATCGGATGCCCATCGACAATCGGTGCCGCGCCGGCGGCCTGAAATCCGAACATTTTCGGGAGCTGGTCTGTTTTTCCCGCGTGGTGGTATTCCTTATAGCCCCGCCAATAGGCCGTGATATTTCCGGCATTCCCAACGGGCAGAAAATGGAAATCCGGCGCGCGTCCAAGCCGGTCGCAAATCTCGAACGCCGCAGTTTTTTGGCCTTCAATCCGCACCGGGTTGATGCTATTGACCACCTCCACCTTGCCCGTTTCACCAAGCTCGCGCACAATCCGGAGGGCATCATCGAAGTTCCCTTCAATCGCAATCGTCGTCGCGCCGTACATCAACGCCTGCGCCATTTTGCCAAGAGCAATCTTCCCATTCGGCAGCAGGACCACGCATTTCATCTTCGCGCGGGCAGCATATGCGGCCGCGGAGGCGGAGGTATTTCCCGTGCTGGCGCAAATGACCACATCCGCGCAGCGCTCCTTCGCCTTGCTGATCGCCATGGTCATTCCCCGATCCTTGAAAGAACAGGTCGGGTTCATCGCTTCGTACTTGAGGTAAAGCTCGAAATTCCCGCCGATGGCCGCGACAAAGTTATCGGCTCGAATCAGCGGAGTATTTCCTTCGAGCAAAGTCACAATCGGGGTGCTCTCCGTGACCGGAAGATGTTCCCGGTACATCTCGATCACTCCGGGCCAGGACAAAGTACTTTGTTCAGTTCGGTTTGAAAACGTGCTCATCTATTCGAAACTTTCCACGCGGATCATCACCGGCGGCGCTTTGACCACCGGGAGCCGGCCAATTCGCGCCAGGGCCTTTTGCATCGCCGCATTCGGCGCGTCATGCATCATAAAAATCAACGGGACGCTTTCACCTTCATGTCCTTCCGGCTGGATCACCGACGAGATACCGATCTTGAGCTGGCCAAGGATCGTGGCGATCTTGGCCAGCGTTCCAGGCCGGTCGACGACCGTCAGGCGCAAATAATAGCGCGAAACCACCTCATCGATCTTCAGCACGGCGCCCTCGCGCTCGTGCGGCACAAAGGGCGGCACCCGGCTCTTGCCGCCGCATTTGATATCCAGGGCGGCGTCTGCCAGGTCACTCAAAACCGCGCTGGCCGTGGCGTCCTGCCCGGCACCCCGCCCGTAATACAGAGTGTCGCCCACGACGTCCCCGCGAACATAAACCGCATTGAAGACATGGTTCACGCTCGCCAGAACATGCGAATTTGGAACCAGCGTGGGATAAACGGTCACTTGGATTTTCGGCCCGGTCGCCGGTTTGCTCTTTTTGGCCGGAGCGGAATCCGCCAGCTTGACCGTTCCGAGTAACTTGATCGTGTAACCGAGCTGCCCGGCGAATTGAATGTCGAGCTGAGTGATGTCTCGAATCCCTTGAATGTAAATGTGCTTTGGATTCACCCAAAATCCATGGGCTAAGGACGCCAAAATCCCCGTTTTATGCGCGGCGTCATGCCCATCCACATCCAGCGACGGTTCGGCTTCCGCGAAGCCGAGTTGCTGCGCGTCCGATAGAATATCTTCGAAGTCCGCCCGCTCGGTTTTCATGCGGGTCAGGATGTAATTGCAGGTGCCATTCACAATCCCGTACAGATGGGTGATTCGATTCCCAATCAGGCCTTCGCGAAGGACCTTAATGATCGGAATGCCGCCCGCGACGCTCGCTTCGTAATACAGATTTGCTCCAAAATTCTGGGCGGTCTGAAAAAGCTCCTCGCCATGCGCCGAAAGCAAAGCCTTGTTCGCCATGACTACCGGCTTGCCTTGTTTAAGCGCGCGCAACGTCACTTCCCGCGCGGTTGTCGCGCCGCCCATTAGTTCCACCACAATGTGAACGGAAGGATCATCCACCACCGCCTGCCAATCGGTCGTGAGCAAAGTCCGGGGAATGGCCACAGGCCGCGTTTTATTCAAATCGCGGGCTGCCATGCGCACGATCTGAAAGCGGATTCCCAGGCGCGAAGACATCAACCCGCCATTCCGTTGAATGGCTTGATAAACACCGCCGCCGACCGTACCGGCGCCGATTATACCCAGATTGACCTGCTGCATAAGACCGCGAAGAGTGCCATCCTAACCCCAAAGCTGAAAAGAGCAATTTGCTCCGAATCAGAACAGCCGATCCCAGCATTTGCGGCGGGCGTTCGTCGGTGTAACCTGTGTATGTAGTTAAACGTCTCAGAAAGGAGAGAAGAGTTCAGAATTATGCGAAGTTTGAAATTGGCGATTTATGCTGTCTGTCTCGCGACCAGCTTGAATCTGGCACTGGCTCAGGACAAAAAAGCAAAAAAGGAGGCCCTGACCGAAGAGCAACAAAAGTTGCGCAAGGACTTGCTGGCCAAGTACGACACGAACAAGGACGGCAAGCTTGATAAGAATGAGCGGAAAAACGTCAGCTCGGAAGACAAGGCCAAGCTGAAGAAGGCCGGTTTGACCGAGACAAAGAAAAAGAAGAAGAACACGGATGCCACCACGACCGATAAAAGCACAAATGCCCCCAAGACCGACGCGCCGGTCAAGACTCAATAAACTTTCCCGATAGTAGCGAAAAACGAACGGTGGCGGGTTTGCTGAGTACCCGCCATCGTTTTTTTATTACACGTCCCGCAGGCGAGGGCTGTATTTGGCATTGCGAATGCTAAGTATTTAGCATGAAGCAGGGGCACCGGTCTTCAGGGTTTTCGCTTGTTGAGGTGATCGCGATAATCGCGGTGGTGCTGGTGTTCTTTGGACTATTGATTCCGGCGGGAGGTCCCGGCAAGGTCAGGCCGCAGCGGATCAAATGCACCGCTAATCTAAAAAACGTTGGGTTGGCCGCGCGTATCTTTGCCACGGACAATAACGATGTGATGCCGGGGGCATTTTTTCGGAGCAACGTGATGGAGCTCAGTTCTGTCGATGTCGCCCGGTTGTTTGTCACCTTCTCGAACGAGCTTTCGACTCCCAAGATACTGAATTGCCCGGCGGATCAGCAGCGAACACGAGCTGAGTCGTTCACGAATTTTAGCTCAAAGAACGTCAGTTACTTTTTCAGCCTGACAGCGGGGGACCGCCTGCCGAACTCTTTTCTGGCGGGTGATCGTAACATTCAAGCGAATGGTGAGGACGTGAACCCAGGCCGCTTTAACCTAACAACCAACCTCGCGCTGGGCTGGTCGAAGGAAATCCACAACGCGCAGGGCGACATTGCCATGGGTGATGGAAGCGTGCAGCAATTCAGTTCTTCCCGGTTCACCACCGCCGTGCGGGACCAGGAAATTTCCACGAACTTATTGTTGATACCGTAAAGGGACAACGGCCGCATCTTCTCGCGTCTTCCCCTGCTTTGTCACAAAACCTTGTCGGAAGCTTTGCGATCCTTACCTTTAGCCGACCGCGACGGGAGTGAGAACGGCGTCGCGCATCCCGTGGACGATTTTCTTGTCGGCCGGAACGATTGTCGCGAGAACGCCGCCGAGGTGCGCGCGCGCGGCATCGCCCTCCCCGGAAACAAAGTAGTAAGGACAAAGCCGAACGCGGCCTTCCATTTTTTCCAGCTTCCCGGTTTCAAAATCGAACCAGTCGATCTCAACGGGGGAGGGCTTGTGGTAGCGCTGCAGGATGAAAGGATTCTTCGGAAACGAATTGAGCGCCGTTTGGACCGCTTGCGCCCATTCGGAGTGCGACATGTCGCTGCCGAGGTAAACGCTGCGCGAACCCCAGGCGTTTTCCGAGAATCCGGAAAGTTTCAGGATCAGCGCGCGCTCTTTTTGTGAGAGCGCCATCAACTGGCTCCAATCCGTGAGTTCGAGTTGTGGAATAGCTCCGTATGGCGGGAGCGGAGTAGGGTCCAGAATCCAGGAGTACGGGGCCAATTCCTGCATGCGTTTGAGGAAACCTTCGCCAAGTTGCTGGCGCCAGAACTCGCGCAGGTTGCGATTCCAAAGGAGCGCAAAAAGCATCTTTTCCTCGAGGCATGCTTTCGGCGGAGCCGTGACAAAGAGTTCCTGTCGTTCGGCCCGGGCGAAGATTTCAAACGCGTTCTTAACATTTGGAACATCGAATAGTTCGAAGAAGCGATAAACGCTCTCGCCCTTCCCAAAATCCCGATAATGGCCGTCGCGCACAAAGAAGCGGTTCGGATCGACCTCGTTCGCGAGCCATTCCATTTCCGGAGCGTAAGTCTCCGACTCTTTTGAAATTACAATATTAACGCGATTCTCGGGCGGAAAGATCGAAGCAAAGCCCTTCTGCATCCCGCTTGCGCCGCCCAGCACTTCGCCAAACTCCTGGCCTTGCTCCCGCAGTTCGGAATAAGTTTTGTTGAGCCAGCCGGTGAGACCAATGCCGCCGGGAACGCTATCCAGTTCGGAGACTTTGAGACCCTCGTCCGTCAGAAGGATGTCCGGGCGAATGACGCGCGGGAGATCATTTTTAAACGTCGTCGTGCGCTGCCATTGGATGATCTGCTCGGGTTTGCCTTGATCGAGATAAGCGGCCGCCCATTCGGGCACCTGTCCCGCGGAACTTTTGCGGTAAAGCTGGTTGACCGCGCGATTGAATTGCAGCAGCACGCGCCCAAGTTTTTCGAGCTCGGCGGCGAGCTTTTTGTCGATGCGGAAAGGGGCAGGGGAGATGCGCCATTCCATTCCGGCAAAAAGGCCGGCGCTCGGGATTCGCGCGCGAACAAATTCCGCCGCGCCTTGGGGTGAAAGGGGTGAAAGACTCATCTTTAGACGCGCACCTGCCCGTTGCCGAAGCCAAGCCACTTGTAAGTGGTCAGCTCTTCCAAACCCATCGGACCTCGCGCGCCGATCTTGTCAGTGCTGATGCCGATCTCGGCCCCCATCCCGAATTCGCCGCCATCGGTGAAGCGCGTTGACGCATTCCAATAGACCGCCGCAGAATCAACCTCCGCGAGGAATTCGCGCGCGCGGCTTTCGTCCGTTGTGACAATGCTGTCGCTATGTGCGGAGCCGAAATGGTTGATGTGATCGATCGCTTGTTTCACGCCATCAACAACGCGCACATTCATGATAAAATCATTGTACTCCGTCCCATAGTCCGTATCGGTCGCGGGTTTCACATTGGGCAGAATTCGCGCCGTCGCCGAATCCCCCCGAATCTCGACGCGATGCTCCTGAAGCCGTTGCGTGAGTCCTGGTAGAAAGGTTGGAGCGATGGCCGCGTGGACCAACAGCGTCTCCATCGCATTGCAAACGGCGGGCCTCTGCACTTTGGCGTTCAAGACAATTTCCTCGGCCATTTTCAAATCCGTGCGATCATCCACATACACGTGGCAAACGCCCTTGTAATGTTTGATCACCGGCACCTTGGAACATTCCGACACCGCCCGGATCAATCCTTCGCCCCCGCGCGGCATGCAAAGGTCAATATACTGCGTGAGAGAGAGCAGTTCTTTAATCGCCTCGCGATCCGTCGTCGGGACAACCTGGATGGCATGTTCGGGAAAGTTCGCGATCGCGGATTTTCCCGCCTCGATCAAAACCTGTGCAATCGCCAGATTCGAATTCAGCGCTTCTTTCCCGCCGCGAAGAATCGTCGCATTGCCCGATTTAAAACAGAGGCTCGCGGCATCCGCTGTCACGTTCGGGCGCGATTCATAAATGATGACCACCACGCCAATCGGGGTCGAAACCTTGCGCAATTTCAGCCCGTTCGGACGCACCCGTTCATCAAGCACGCGTCCAACCGGGTCCGGCAGAGCCGCCACTTCGCGCAACCCCTTCCCCATGCTCGCGATGCGCTTCTCGTCGAGCCGCAAGCGGTCCTGCATTGCGGCCGTGAGCCCATAGCCAACGCTCGCCTCCATATCCTTCGCGTTCGCCGTCTTGATCAAATCTTTCCGCGCCTCCAAAGCATCCGCCATCGCCAGCAAGGACCGGTTTTTCTGCCCTGTGCTCAGCCC
>DASYTB010000446.1:0-4045 GCA_036002705.1 Verrucomicrobiia bacterium | reverse complement strand
TTTGATGCGTTAAACAAGGAGTCGCAGCGATTTAACGAGTATGCCAACGCGAAATTCTCGGCCTTGGGGTCCGTGGAAAGTTCTGATTATCGGGGGGATCGGGTGCTCCGTTGTTTTCACTTTGCTGGCCGCCGCCGGCGTGACCTGGCTTGTTTCGACCCATCATAACCATGACCTCGTGCAGGCGGACGAAGCGCAGGTCGAAATGCCTCGAAAGAAGAAGGCGCATCGAACGAGGCCGCCAATTCCGATTGACATTCGCACTAACGAGAACGCCGGCGCGGACAGAATCTTTGGAAGCGATCTTCCGAGCAATCAGGAAAAACCGAACGAAGCTCCTTCCCCTTCGCCGACTGTCACGAAAAACGCCGTTCTTGCTCCGAAAAACCAGGGATCTCTGCCCGGTGACGATATTTTCAAGGATCTCTTAATTCCAAATCTTCAAATCAAGGTTCCATCGCAAGGTGTTTCTGGACTGAGTCGAAGCCCGCGACGCTACGTGCGCGTCACCATCGAAGAAGGTGGGAACATCTATACCAACGTTGCCATCCGCCTCAAAGGCGGTCCAGGCAGCTTCCGGCCTTTGCAGGACAAGCCAGCCTTCACCCTGAATTTCGATAAGTTCGCCGAAGGTCAGAGATTTCATGGGTTAAAAAAGATTCACCTCAACAACTCCGTGCAGGACAGGACATGCATGAAGGAAAAGATCAGCCGCGAACTTTTCGAGGCGGCGGGCGTCCCGGCGCCGCGCGCGGGAAATGCCCTCGTCCATTTCAACGAGCGCGACCTCGGCCTCTACGTGCTCGTCGAAGGGATCAACAAACAGTTTCTCAAGCGGTATTTTAAGGATACCAAAGGGAACATCTACGACGGCCATTCCGGGTCAGACGTGACCAGCGATATGCCGACCAATGACGGAGAAAATCCTCGCGATAAATCGCGCCTGCGAGCGTTGGCCAGGGCCGCCCAGGAGTCTGATCTGCAAATCCGGCTGGCCGAGCTCGAAAAAACCCTCGATGTGGACCGTTTCCTGTCCTTCATCGCTATGGAAATGATCCTTGAGCATTGGGACGGTTACACCATGAACCGGAATAATTACCGCATTTACCATGATCGCGATACGGATCGGATGGTCTTTATACCGCAAGGCCTGGATCAGGTTTTAGGGCGCCGAACGGGGACGATTTTCCCGCCAGCCGTTGGATTGGTCGCGCGTTCGGTGCTGCAAGTGCCTGAACTGCGACAGCGATACCGCGATCGAGTCGCGCAATTGGCCACGAATGTTTTCCGGGTGGACGCCGTTTCTGATCGGATTCACGAGGTGGCCGAAAGAATCGACGCGGCGGTGGGGCAAACGGGCGGGGGCACTTACAAGTCTTTTGGGAATGCCCTGGCCGGACAAGTTCGCAGACGCGCGACTTCGCTGCAGAGCGCAATCACGCCGGCCAACCCGGTAAAGTTTGACACCGTGGCTCTGGCTCCGTTAACCGATTGGCACCCACAAAAGGACAAGGGTGAAGCGGAGTTGGACAAACAAGAGGACGGCGATGGAAGCATTCTGTTGCATGTCTCCACGGAAAGCGGCTGCATTGCCTCGTGGCGAACCACGAGTCTGCTTGAGCCCGGCCGATATCGTTTCGAAGGCCGTATTAAAACCAAGGGAGTGGTTTTCGAGCCGGGAAATCAGCGCGCCGGCGCTGGCTTCCGCATCCATGGTTACAGAACGGGGCAGAAGTATTCGGGTGACAGGGATTGGACACCGATAGCGTTCGAATTCGAAGTGTCGCAGGATCAATCCGAGATCGATTTGGTTTGCGAATTGTTCGCGCAGAAGGGCGACGTGTGGTTCGATGCCAAATCTCTAAGGCTGCGCCGCCTTTGATCACAGCGTCGGACTGGAGCGCCCGAAGTCCGGAGTGCTTAGAATTGTGATCTGTTTGGCCTTGGCTTGCCGCCCACTTTTAGGCTTCGTATCCACGGCCCGCGCCTGCAAATAACGAAGTCCGCTGACTCGCGTGACCATAGACTCGAAGTCGCTCTCCCTCGCAAGGAGAACAGCCGTGGAGAGCGCGTCGCTGTCCGCCGCGGAATCGAGAATCGCCGCTCCCAGCAAAGCACTTTCAGCCGGCCAGCCGCTTCGGGGATCGATCACGTGCCCGTAACGTTTGCCTTCGACCACAAAGAACTTCCCGGAAGCGGCCGAAACGGAGAGCGCCTGATTGGAAAGTTCAACGACGGAAAGAACAGGTTGCTGCGTGGCCGGATCGCTCTCCGCTTCCAGGGCCGGCTCTTCGACCCCGACTTTCCATGGCGAGCCGTCCGGACTTGTCCCCATCCCGTAGATGGTGCTGGTTCCTCCATGCAAAAGCGCGTTTTCAAGCCCTGCGTCGCGGAGAACCTGCGCCGCCGCGTCCAGGGCGTAGCCTTTTCCGAGTGAGCCGAGATCGAGCATCATTCCGCGGCGCAAAAAGCGAATTGAGCAGTCGCTGTCGCTGAACTCCACCAAATTCATCCCGACGGCCGCGCGAGCCTCGCGGATCGCCTGGTCGTCCGGGCGAGCGCCACTCCCCTTCATAAAGCCCCAACAGCGGACAAGCGGGGCGATAGTCACATCAAAACTGCCCCCAGTAACCTCCCAAAGGATGCGGGCGCGCTGGAGCAGTTCGAACACGGGCGGAGAAAGCTTGACGGGCTCATCCGCCGCGCGGGCGTTCACCTGCGCAATCTCGCTGCTGGCCCGATAAAGGCTGAGCTGCGCCTCAATCCTTTCAATTTCATCGAAGGCCTCCTCACCCGCCGCACGAAGCTGCGCTGCCTCCGTGCCGGCAAGCACAAATTCGAACCGTGTTGCCATTGCATTGCGGGCTACTGCGAGTGTTTGCATGATTCTGCCGATGAGAGTGTCACCCCGGCGGCTGGTATTCGATACAAATCCATCACCGTGCTCTGCTTTGCCGCAGAGCTGCGACCGTCCGAGTGGGTTCGACAGCTTCCATTTGTTCGTACAGCATATGCGCTCGTTGGGATTGCCTGGAGATATCTGGCATCTCCGACATGAAACAACGCTGAATGGACAGTCCGACTCGTCTTTATTTGTTGCGGCATGGCGAAGTGGAGCCGCGTTATCACCGCGTCTTTGGCGGACGAATTGATATGGAGCTTTCACCGCTTGGACATGAGCAGGTGCAGGCACTGGCGGATTATTTTCAGCGGCATCCTCCGCATGTCGTGTATGCGAGTCCGATGAAACGCGTGCAGCAGACCCTTGCGCCGCTGGCCAAATGGACCGGTTTGCAGCCGATCGTTTTGCCCGGCTTGCGCGAAGTCGATTTCGGGGCCTGGACCGGCTTGAACTGGGAACAGGTGTATGAACGGTTCAAAGTGAGCGCGTTCGATTGGCTGACGGAATTGGAAAAAGGGAGCATCGCGGAGGCGGAATCCACGGCGGACTTTCGGCAGCGTGTGAATGAGTGCTTGCGCCAGATCTTAAACCAGTCGGTCCACAAAGAGATTGCGGTGATCGCGCACGGCGGGGTTATTCGAATGTTACTCGCGCTGATTCTGGATTTGCCATTCGCGAAAATGTCGGCCTTCGACATCGAATACGCGAGCATCACCAGAATAAGGCTTGCGCCGGCCAAAACCGAAGTCGAGCTGTTGAACTTCACCCCCTGGCGCGACTTGTGAAGACCAGCGGAGTTTCCCAGATTTCGGTGGTGACCACGGCCGAGGCGGAAGAACCCGTCGCAGCGTTGCTTGAGACTCTGTTCGGAGTGGCGCCATCCGCTTATCTCGATGTCGAAACACAAAAGAGCGTCATCACAGCCTACCTGCGAACCGCCCCCGCCGCTCTACGCGCGCGGAAGGAGGAGGTGGAACACGGGTTAAAAGAGCTTCGGAGCCTTGGGCTGGATACCGGTTCCTCCGAGATAGTTATCGGGAAGGTGCGGCGGGAAGATTGGTCCGAGTCGTGGAAGAAGTATTTCAAAACGATCGAGATTGGCTCGGCTCTTTTGATCAAACCGAGTTGGAGTCGGAAAACGCC
>DASYTB010000445.1:0-3420 GCA_036002705.1 Verrucomicrobiia bacterium | reverse complement strand
TCGATGTAAGTAAGCCGCTTGTCCTGGCGATGAATGGCTGGCTGCGATTTGGTGGAGGCATGGCCATTATCGCCGCTTCTCAAGACCCATCTTTGCCGTTCCCGTTTCCAGTAATCGAGGCGGAAACGGCACCCGAAATCTGGAAACCAGTGGACGTTACGGTCGGCGCGCCCGCCGGCAAAACGAAAACCATTCTGGTAGATCTCGAAGGGAGACTGCCGCCGACAACGCGCCGCTTGCGGTTAACAGAAGCATTTGAGATTCATTGGGACCGTATCGCACTGATGGAAAAGAAGCTCAACCCGAAAACGAAGGTCACATTTGTTTCTCCCATCGAGGCGGACCTGCACTTCCGCGGTTTTAGCGTTCTCGAGAACTTGCCGCCGGATTGGCCGCTGACACCTGACTACGAAAAAGTCAGTCCAAACTCATGTTGGACTGTGGTTCCAGGCGGATGGTGCACGCGCTACGGCGACATCTCAGAACTGATCGCCTCCCGTGACGAGGGTCTTGCCCTGCTCAATTCCGGAGACGAATTGGCTTTGAAATTCAAAGCGAATTCTCTGCCTCCCAAGCCTTCGGGCGCCATCCGCGAATTCTTCCTCTATGCCGACGGTTGGGACAAAGATTCCGATTTCCATGTCGCGGCGGGCACTCAGGTCGGACCGTTGCCCTTCCACGGCATGAGTGATCAACTTTATGGGCGAGAAAAGCGTCCCGAATTTCCAAGCCATGTCCTGCACCAAAAATACAACAACCGCTGGGTGGAAGGAATGGTCTTGAAACAGGCGGCAGAGCGGTAGTTGAGCTATGCGCTACCGGGAGGGCTCTCTTTAGCGAGGCTTCGCTCGATACGCCGCCCGCACGAAGGCATCGCGAGACGGAGAATCGGCGGGGTTTTCATAAACGACGAGGAGCGTGCCTTCTGGGACGGCCTGGGTTGAAACCGCCTTGCCCGACGGCCAGCGCACCGAAAGCGAGGGAACCGTGGTGTGATATCCGATGCCGATGATCATCGTGGCGGAATTTTGCGTGGACCAGCCGTCGCCGCAGCGATGTTCGCGTGTAAGTTTTTGGTCGCCGAGGTCCGCCGTGACGCGCGCTCCATAGCCGTCGCGGCAGCCGAAATCTTTTGAGGGTGCCGAGTTCCGATTACCGCCGACGAAGCGGATGGCAATCATGCCACCGCTCCGGCCAGCCTTTGCCATTTCATTGTGGTAGAGATTGAACATCGGTTGATTCGCATTGACCAGGGCGACGTCCTGGAATCCGTCGTGGTCATAATCCAGTACCGCGAAGCCCCGGCTGTCGGCAATGTTGTCCAAACCGGATAGGCCAGAGACGTCCACAAAAGAGCGTCCGCCGCGATTCATAAAGTAATGGTTGCGTTCTGTGCCGTTAAGAGAATGGACCAATACTTTGTCCCCCTGGCGCTCGACGCCGGCGAGCCGTGCGTCAAGCTCCGGACCGAGATTATCCGGCGGACCAGTGCGTTTCCATTCCGGAGAGAAACGGAAGCTCGGGCGGGCCACATTTTGGTCGGTGCGGACCATGGTGCGCCAGAGGTTGCTTTCGAGGTCCAGGTCCGAGGAAAGCTCTTTTGGCGCGGTGGCATAACCGCTCAGCACGTATAGATCGAGAAAACCATCATTATCGAAATCAGTGAAACACCCGCCCCACGACCAACCCGCGTTCATCACCGTCATGGCCGGCGCCTGCAGGCCGGCCGCTTGACGGAATTTCCCGCCGCCTTCCCCATGGTACAGCCAGTTGCCCGCCGCCGATTCCAGAAACATCTTGCTTAGCCCTGGGATTCGGGCGGTGATCCGACGCCCGGCTTCGCTATACATATTCGAGACGTAGACATCCTCCAGCCCGTCATTGTCGTAATCACCCCACGAAGCGCCCATCGAGAAACCGAAATACCCGACGCCCGCTTCTTCCGTCACGTCCGTAAAGCCCGCCGGACCATCATTGCGAAACAAGTTGCTCGGCGCCCAATCATTCGCTACGAAAAGATCCGGCCGCCCGTCTCCATTGTAATCGCACCACGTTGCTTGCAGCGAATTGCGCCAGATGCCGACCACACTGTTCTCGGGCGCCGGTTCGAAACGCCCTCCACCGCGATTGATCAGCAGAACGTTCGGCGGACCGACTTGATCTAGAACCGTGCCGCCGACGCGTTGCTTGTGCTCCGCCTCCCGACGGCGGTATTCCCTGGCCATCTCTGGTGAGAAGAACTCGTCCGGCCAGTCAAAATCGCCTTGCTGGGCGACGCCGCCGGCTGGGCTCGCTCCGGCGGGAGCGGCTGGCCGGTAGGTACACATGTAAACATCGAGCAGCCCATCGCCATTGTAATCCGCCGCCGACATTGAGATGACTGCCATCGGCATGAAGCTTGGAATCGGACTCTGATAAAACCAGCCGTGCCGGTTCTCCAAGTATCTCGATTTCAGCAAGCTGCGTCCAAGCATGCAATCCAGGTCGCCATCGTTATCGAAATCGGCGAAAATCGCGCAGGTGGTGTGGCCAGGCAGATCGAGGCCGTGCAAAGCCGCTTCCTCGATGAACGTTCCATCGCCGCGGTTGCGGAAGAGCATGTTCTTTCCAATTCGGACCGTTACGTAAATATCATCGAATCCATCGCCATCAATGTCCGCGATCGCAATGCCCTCCTTCTGGTTGGCCGAAATGGGCGCGAAATAGGGGTGTGGCGGCTTCTTCATGCCTTCCCGGTAGTAATTCACCGTCGCATCGTAATGATTCGAATGGCGCGCCTTTTCCAAATCGCCCGGAATCCGCAACGCGCCGTCCAGTGATTCGACGAATAACTGTCTGGCGCTGCCGATCCAGTTTACTTCCGCGGTCTTCCAACTCGCAATCCGCCATTCGGGCTTTGGGTCGGTTGCTGTCGGTTTGCCCCGTTCCCAAACCAAGCTCATTTGGGCATGGAACGAACGCCATTCGCCGGACTTCATTTTGGCCAGCCCCTCAAACGCGCCTTTCGCTTCATAGCGGAAAGGATCGCGATTCGGATGATCCCCCGCCGTGAGATAAACCTTGGCATGTTCAAACGAAGCGACGGCATCCAGCAGCGGCCGCCATAGATCGACCTTTGCGACTTGCCTCGGCTTTGGGTCCACCGGCCACTTTCGGGTCTCGAACATTTCGGCGTTGGTCACGTTCATTGCCGGGATCGGACCGAGATCAAACACGACCACGGAAGGCGCGAAGACCGATTCTTCTCCCGGCCCCGGCAGGCGCAAGTCCATTAAACCCTTTGAGAGAACGTTCATCTTCGGAGCCAGCGCCAAATAAGTCTCTTCCGCCGCGACCAGCGCGCTGACCACTGCGTCATCTCCGGCGGATACAGGTTTCTCGGCCAAGACCGGTGTTTGCGCGGCAACCACTATAGGACGG